>JAKOTC010000095.1 GCA_029776465.1 Bacillota bacterium | reverse complement strand
GCCGGTGCAAGAGATACGGTTTTTGCCTTTCCGGCCGATCGGGCGGCTTTCGGCAAAACCGGGAGATATAAACTTTTCGCCAATGTTGCGGCAGCCGCTCAGCGCATCCGGACGATGGCAGCCGACCTTGGAATTTCAGAGCTGGAACCACGGTTTTTAGGGGAAAACCACCGTTTCCTCTCCCCCGACCTGGCTTATGCAGAAGCAGCTTGGCGGGGTGTTCGGACAGATAATCCGCCAAATCCCGACCACATCCGGGTAATGGGATGTGCCTCCCCTTCCCGGGAAGCTGCCGCGGCAGCCATGGAAATTCAAAGGCTTGTAAGGGATCAGGGGCTGCGGTATCGAGATATCATGTTGATTTTGCGGGAGCCCGACCAGTGGAAGGGCGTGTTGGACCACGCTTTAAACCAGTCAGATATCCCCTTTTTTTGGGGTGTCCGAAAAAGCCTATCCGAATCCCCTGTTTGTAAGTTCCTTCTGCATGCGCTGGACTGCGTAAACGATTTCACCACAGACAATCTGATGAAATACCTTAAAACCTATCTCTGCGGCCTGTCCGAAGAGGAGGTTTTTGCTCTTGAAAATTATGTTTTTCTCCATCCCCTTGCAGGCCGAAAATGGCTGTCTCCCTGGCCGGAGGAGATCGAACCTCTGCGTCAACGGCTGATCGATCCTTTGACACGGCTACGCAGCTCTCTAAAAAACTGCGACGGAAAAGCCTTTGCAAAAGCCCTGTATCAATTTATGCTGGACCTAGACATCCCCCGTCAGGTGGAAGAACTGGATGAGTTTATCCGTGACCCCCGGCTGGAGTCCCGTGTCACAGACCAGCGGAGAGCCTATAACAGCCTGGTTGGATTATTGGAGCAATTCGCCGTGCTTACCGAGCATTATGCCCCTTCCCTGCCCGAGCTGACAGAACTCTTCTCCATGATGGCCGAGGCCTCCACGCTGGCTGAAATTCCGCAGTATATGGACTGTGTTCAAGTCGGGGGCGCCGATTTAATCCGCCCCGGCTGGGGGGTGCGAGCCGTACTGGTGCTGGGGGCAAATGAGGGCGTTTTCCCCGCCAGGTTTGCCGAGGTTGGCCCCTTTACAATGGCGGAGTGCAGGGAGCTGTCCCGGATGGGCTGTCCGGTCGCCAAGCCCATGGAAGAACAAGTGGCAGACGAAAAGCTGATTGCCTATCAGGCATTGTTCTGTGCTTCCGAAACCCTTTATGTCAGTTATTCCGATCAGGACATGAACGCACAGGCCCTGAAACCCTCTGTATTGGTTGCCGAGCTCTCAGCAATTTTTGGCGGAAGGCTGAAGATTCAGCGGGAAGAAGACCTTCCCTTTGCGGAGCGGCTGGCGGGAATCGGACCGGCGCTCTCCGAAATACGCAAGGCCTCCCCTGAAGAAAAGGCCAGCCTGGCCGAATGGATGAAACGCAAGGGATACAGCAGCCGAATGGCATTAATTGAATCTGCCGCCTGCCGCTCCTATAAAATCATGGCGCCGGAGGGAAGCCGGCTGCTGTTTGGCAAGGTGATAAAAGCCTATCCCAGCAATCTGGAGAAGTTCGCTCAATGCCGTTTCAGCTTTTATTGCTGTTATGGCCTGGGAGTCCGTTTGGCAAAGCCGAAAGAGCTCAATGCTCAGGAATACGGAAACGCCATCCACTATGTATTGCAGCAGTTGCTCTCCACCCTTTCCCCCCAACAAATCGGGGCCATGGAAGAAAAAGAGCTCTCCGAGAGGATCGCCGGGCTGATGGTGGAATACTCTCCCGACCTGTTTGTAGAGCAGGCCTCGGAAGATCCTAAAACCGCCTATTTTTCCTCTCGAATGGTTCAATATGCCCTTGAAGTGGTGCGAAATATCTGTGAGGGTCTTATGGCCGGAAGTTTTGTTCCGGTGGCTTTCGAACTTCCCATTCAGGAATCGGAGGGCATTACCCCCCTAAAGCTGGAGGAGAACGGGATTCAAATCTCCCTCACCGGAAAGATCGACCGGGTAGACCAGTATGTCGCCCCCGATGGCAAACGCTATCTGAGAATCATCGACTATAAAACCGGCAGCATTGACTTTTCGGAAAAAAAGTTGGAAGTGGGTTTAAGCCTGCAGCCGGTTTATTATCTGGACACCCTGTGCCGCCAGAATGACGGTCCCTTTGCAGGATGCCTGCCCGCGGGATTTTTATATGTGCCCTTGAAAGAATCCAAGCCCACCCTCAAAGTGGGAAAAACTTTGGAAGAGGAACAAATAAAAAGCCGTCAGATGCTGGGGCTTGTGCTGGCAGACCCCGACATCGTTCTGGCTATGGATCGAGAAGGGGCGGGTCAATATATCAAAGCCAAATTAAAAAAAGATGGCCGTGTGGGAAAATCCGGCACAGTGGAAAACTTCGAAGAAATCTTTCTGAAAGCCGAAACGCAAATCCGTAAAATGGCGGGCAAGGTGGCGGAGGGCGATTTCTGGGCTTTCCCCCTGCGTCTGAAAGATAACAATCCCTGCCAATACTGCGATTATGAGGCGGTTTGCCTGCGGGATGCGGACGACCCGGCGTTTACACCGGAGGAAAACGAAGGAGGCGGTTTAGAATGAATGTGGTAGATCTGGACAAGCTGAACCCCCAACAGAGGCTGGCCGTCACCCTTCAGGGGCAAAGCCTGCTTGTTTCGGCGGCGGCAGGCAGCGGTAAAACTTTTGTCCTCTCCCGGCGGATTATCAATCGCCTGTTCGATGAGTCAAACTCGGTAGATGCCGACAAGCTGCTGGTGGTCACCTTTACCAACGCAGCAGCTGCCGAAATGAAAAGCCGTATCATGGCCGCCCTGACCGAACTTTCTGTTTTATACCCGGAAAATGAAAATATCCTGCGTCAGCAGATGCTGCTGGAAGGGGCCAAAATCTGCACCATCGATTCCTTTTGTCTGGATCTGGTGCGCCGGTATGCCGCCGAGCTGGATCTGGACGAAGACTTTGCCATTGGAGATCAAAACCGTCTGCAGCTGATTCGCGAAAAAGTTTTAACCGAGATATTGGAGGAGGAGTATCGGGCGCTGGATCCGGCTTTTCTCCAATTGGCCGCGGGCCTCACCCGCGCCCATGACCGTCCCCTGCGCGAACTTGTGGAGCAGGTAGATGAATTTCTGCAAAGCCTGCCCTTCCCCGATATATGGATGAAAGAAAAGCTGGCTCTATATTCCGAATCCGCCGACACTTCCAGCTGGCTGTCGGTCTTCTGGCAGAAAGCACAGGCGCACCTGAAACAAGCAGAATCGAATTTGCGGCAGGCTTATAATCAGCTGCCCTCCATCACAGACAAAAGATCGGGGAAGTGGAAGGACGGCTTAGATGCCTATCAGGAAATCCTCACCCGCTTCTCTCAATCTGCAAAAGAAGAATACCTGGCGGGTATGAAAGAAACCGCCGGCTTATACAAACAGATCAAAATCTCGCTCAGAGCCCTGGATGACGAGGAAAGGGCACTGAAAATTTTCATAGACAACACTAGGAGTGATATTGAAGCCGTAGCAGAACTGTTCAGCTTAAATTCCGCCCAGTTAGCGGAAGAAATGGAGACTCTCCGCCCGGTATGTGAAAAGCTGTTCGACATGGTTCGGCGGTTCCGAACCCGTCTGATGGAGGAAAAGAAAAAGGCCCGGCAATTCGACTTTTCCGATATAGAGGCCTTTGCCGCTTCCCTGTTATTCACCCACGGGCCGGAGGGAGTTGTTCCCACTCCGCTGGCAAAAGAGTTATCCGACGAGATTGCCGAGATCTATATCGATGAATTTCAGGATATCAACCAGATGCAATACCATCTGTTTATGGCGCTGGCCAAGCCGAATAATCTCTTTTTGGTGGGAGATGTAAAACAAAGCATCTACCGTTTCCGTCAGGCCAGCCCGGAGATTTTTCTCAGCCTGAAAAACAGCTGGCCCGCTTACGGCTCTCTTCCTGCTGCCCAGTCGGTGCTTTCGCTTCCGGTGAATTATCGAAGCAGCCCTGCGGTAATTAATGCCCTGAATTTCTTTTTCCGTCAGCTTATGCACACCGACACCGCCGAAATCGAATATACAGCCGAGGAAGAGCTCGTCTGCGGGGAACCGGAAAAACACGATCCGCCCGGATTGTTCTCTCTCATATTGGTGGATATCGGGGAAGGACAGTCCGACTCTCGGGCAGAAGGCCGGGCCATCGCTGCAGAGATTCAAAAGCTGGTGGGCATCGAAAAAATCCCCGGCAAAGACGGTCCGCGCCCTATTCGGTATGGCGATATCTGCATTCTGGTGAGAAGCCGAAGTCAAAATGACGAATTGATGGCGGGACTGAAAGATTTCAATATTCCCGTCATAGGGGACGAATCGGGGGACTTTTTCAAACTGCCGGAGATTCTGTCCGTTTTATCGGTGCTGAGAGCGGTCAATAACCCCACTCAGGATGTTCCCCTTTTAGCCGCCATGATGTCGCCTCTCTATGCTTTTACCCCGGACGAGATGGCTCAAATAAAAACCAAGGGGCAGGATAAAAAGCAACCGCTTTACACCGCCTTAACAATCGTTTCCCAGGAAGAGAGTGAATTGGGTGAGAAATGCCGAAACTTTCTGTCCCATCTGTCCGAGTTTCGGCGGCTGTCCACATTGATGGGAACGGCCGAGCTGATTCATACAATTGCG
>JAKOTC010000094.1 GCA_029776465.1 Bacillota bacterium | reverse complement strand
GCCAAAATACCCATTTTACGGCCGCAGAGATGATAGGTAATCCGCTGACCGACCGCATGGGCACGCTCAATGAGCTCGGCATCATAAGGAGCGACAAACTCGTTGAAAATATCCGGGCTGACAACGCTAAGGCAGCCGTCGCCGCCGCCCAGTTCCAGCAGGTCGTATTTAGCGCCCTTGAGGGAATCAATATAAACCATCTTGCGTTTCTGCAGAATCTTCAAAAATTCATGTACCCACTCCGGATCGTCATAGCAGGCCATGATCATATTTTCCACGCCGTAAAGGCAGCAGGCATCCTGCCAGACTCCGGGTTGACCGAACGGGTCAAATCCGCAGATATGGCCCCGAATCAGACCTCTCTGACCATATTCCTCAGCCGCCTTGTTAACGGCCTCCACATCGCACCAGGGAGCCGTGGCGTATTTGGCAATCAGCTCGATGTCTTTTTTCTCTTTGACGAGATGTTCGGTCAGCCAGGTGGTATAACGGTTGGACTCTGTGGTTGCGGTCAGGTCTCCGCCCGGAGTATGGATGGTATAGCGAATGGTCTTATACTGCCGACCGGGAATCTCGACTGCCTCAATTCTCCAATCATCGGAAACGATGCGGCGACTGCCCATTAAGCCCACTGTACCCTGGGTGGGATCAAAATAGTAGTTCTTCGAGGGGTCAAAAGTATGAGGAACCAGCCAGCGAATGGGATCCAATCCATATTTGTCAAAAAAGGCATCCGCAGAAATTCCGTTTTCATAGTCATTTAAATAGGTGCCCATCAAATGGTGGGTTGTCGCGGTCAAATGATCGGTTTTTTGCAGGGATAACGCCGCAAGGAAGCGCTCTTTAGAAGTCATTTCATTTCCTCCGTTTGCACTTTACTTTAATGGTTTTCTGCCGGAACAATAAAGCTCGCCGGGCTAAACCGTTGTTTTCAAAAATAGATACATTAAACCCAAACCGTTATCATTATATCCTTCGGGCACCGGGAGAGTAAAGTGCACAATCTCAGAAATATACGGCAAAAATTCAGAAAGAGCAGACACTTGCGTGCCTGCTCTTTATAATGTGCATTAATCTTCCTCTTCTGCCAGCGCTGCCTTATTCTCCGCAATCACCTGTTGCGCCACATTGGCCGGCGCCTCTTCATACCGGTCGAAGGCCAGGGTAAAGCTGCCCTTGCCGCGGCTCATGGCACGAAGGCTAACCGCATAGTCATACATGGTAGCCATGGGGACCTCTGCCTCTACCACGGTCATGCCCTGTTCTTCCTCAGAGGGATTCATGCCGAGCATACGGCCCCTGCGCTTGTTGATATCGCCAATGACATCCCCCACAATTTCATCCGGTACTAAAGCCTTCAACACGCCGATGGGTTCCAGAAGAGCGGGAGAGGCCTGCGGGATACCGACTTTATAAGCCAGGTGGGCCGCCAGCTTAAACGCAATTTCGGAAGAGTCAACCTCATGGTAGGACCCGTCCACCAAGGTCGCTTTCAGATGCACCATCGGATAGCCGGCCAATACACCCTTCATCGCCGCTTCACGCAGTCCCTTTTCAACCGCCGGGAAGAAGTTGCGGGGCACCGCTCCGCCGAAAACATTTTCCGCAAAGGTCAGTTCCTCCGTCGGACCGGGTTCAAACTCAATCCAAACATCGCCATACTGCCCATGACCGCCGGACTGCTTTTTATGTTTACCCTGTACTTTTACCTTTTTGCGGATCGTTTCCCGATATGCCACCTTGGGAGCGGCAAGGTCAACCCCGACGCCGAACTTAGCCTTCAGCTTGGAGGTCAGAACATCCAAATGGGTTTCACCCAGACCGGAAACGATCTGCTGCTTGGTTTCGGAATTGGTATAGAAACGGAACGTGGGATCTTCATCCATTAATTTAGAGAAGCCCTGCGCAATTTTTTCTTCATCTCCCTTTGCCTTGGGGAAAACCGCCATTGAAAGGCAGGGTTCCGGGAAGACCATTGCCGGCAGAGCCACTTTTCTGGATTCGGCGCAAAGGGTATCTGCCGTGCTGGTGGCGGCCAGTTTGGTAATGGCGGCAATATCGCCGCATCCGCACTCTTCCAATTCGGTGCTCTTTTTGCCCTTCATGCTGATAATATGCCCAATGCGCTCCGGCTGGCCTGTGCGGGTATTAACCAGCTGAGTATTGACCTTCACGCTGCCCGATATCACCTTAAAG
>JAKOTC010000093.1 GCA_029776465.1 Bacillota bacterium | reverse complement strand
TTGAAATAGTTTCCGGAACGGGAGATTCGCCTGAATCGAAACAGGAAGGTCTTCGGGTCAACAATCTCATGGCCACCTGGATGATGGGTCCGCTGCTGGCCAAAAACCCCGAATTGTTAAAAGAACTGCTGGATTTAATCGTAGGCGGTTCATTCCCGGCTTTTGATGACTCCCTTGAAAAAAAGGCGAAGGAACTGACCATTGCGGAATTGGTGGAGAACAAGCATTCCGGGCATTAAAACTCAATGAAAACTAAAAAAGAAGGCCGTTTTCCGGCCTTCTTTTTGATTGTAATCAGTCAAACTGAACCTCTTTAAAAATCCCCTCCAGGATGTCGCAGGATTCGTTAAAACGGGCCATTTCCGTCTCCGTCAGGGAGAGGGTAATCACTTTTTCCACTCCGTTACGGTTGACGATACAGGGCACACCCACATAGACATTGTTGCGGCCATACTCCCCCTGCAGAAGGGTTGAAACCGTCAGCACGCTGCTTTCATTGCCGAAGATGGCCTTGGTAATCCGAACCATGGCCATGCCGATGCCATAATAGGTGGACTTTTTGGCCTCGATAATTTTGGCGCCCGCATTTCTGACCTCGTTGCTGATTTGAATCATGCCGTCGCAGCTCTGATTGCCGCCGGACTCCTCGCAAAGCTCTAATACAGGTTTGGTGGCCACCAGCGCCTGGCTCCAGGGAACAAATTCGCTGTCCCCATGCTCACCCATCACATAGGCGTGGACATTGCGGGGATTCACCCCAAAATACTCTCCCAGCATATAACGCAGCCTGGCAGTGTCCAGCGTGGTGCCGGTGCCGATAACCCGGCTGCGGGGAAAGCCCGACAGCTTGAAGGTGATCTGGGCCATGATGTCCACGGGATTGGTGGCGATTAAGAAGATGCCCGAAAAGTCCGAATCCACCACCGGCCCGATAATGGATTTAAACACCGCCGCATTTCGGCTTAAAAGATCCCGCCTGGTTTCACCCTGTTTTTGAGCCACTCCGGCACTGATCGCCACAATGTCTGCATCCGCACAGTCGGCATAATCCCCGGCATAGATTTTCATGTGCGAGCCGGAAAAGGCCAGCCCATGATTTAAATCCATGGCTTCTCCCATGGCTTTTTTCTTATCGATATCCACTAACACCAATTCATCGCAGGCATTTTGGTTCAGCAGGGCATAGGCATAGCTCATACCCACAAAACCTGTCCCGATTACAACGACTTTTCTGTTTTGATTGCTCATTTTTTCCATCCTTTCGATTTATATGTAATTGGTTCTTATGATTTGTAAAATATTATGATATAATTATACCACAATAGTGTAATATTGTATCTCGTTCATTGAATATCAAAACGAATTTTCTAAATAATCCATAACATTCGGCACATAAATAAACGGGGTCCATTCATTAAACATAGGAAGTTCAAGAACCGCCAACGTGAACTTCTGTGCAAATAAACATGGCGGAGGAAAGGAGTTCATAATGAATACCACCATTACAAAAATTCACGCCCGTCAAATTCTTGACTCCAGAGGAAATCCCACCGTCGAAGCCGAGGTCGTGCTGGAAGGAGGCGCTTTTGGCGTTGCCGCCGTCCCGTCGGGAGCCTCAACCGGAGCCTTTGAAGCCGTTGAGCTTCGGGATAATGACAAGTCCCGTTATCTGGGCAAAGGGGTTTTGCAGGCAGTAGCCAACGTCAACACCAAGATTGCCAAGGCACTGGTGGGAATGGACGCCACCCGTCAGGTGTTGCTGGACAACGCCATGCTGGAGTTGGACGGAACCCCCAACAAATCCAATCTGGGCGCCAACGCAATCCTGGCGGTGTCGCTGGCGGCGGCAAAGGCTGCCGCAAAGGCCCACAGTTTACCCCTGTTCAGTTATATCGGCGGTTGCAATGCCCGTGTTCTGCCGGTTCCCATGATGAATATCTTAAACGGCGGAGCCCATGCCGCTAACAACATCGACATTCAGGAATTTATGATCATGCCGGTAGGGGCGCAGACCTTTGCGGATGCCCTTCGCTGGGGGGCCGAGGTCTTCCACAGCCTGAAAAAGGTGTTGTCGGAACGCGGCTTGGCCACCGCAGTGGGGGATGAGGGCGGTTTCGCTCCCAACCTAAAGGATGACGAGGATGCGCTGGCTGCCATTGTGGAAGCCATTGAAAAGGCCGGATATAAACCCGGAAGTGATTTCCGCATTGCCATTGACGCGGCCTCTAGCGAGTGGATCCAGTCCGATGGAAGCTATCTGCTGCCCAAAAAGCAGATTCGGATGACTCGGGATGAGCTCATTAATTTCTGGACCCGTCTGGCCGGCAAATACCCCATTATCTCGCTGGAAGACGGGGTGGCCGAGGAGGACTGGGAGGGTTGGAAAGCCCTGACCCAAGCGCTGGGCAGCAAGGTTCAGCTGGTGGGCGACGACCTCTTTGTCACCAATACCCAGCGGCTATCCAAAGGCATTGAACAGGGTGTGGGCAACTCCATCCTGGTCAAGCTGAACCAGATCGGCTCTCTGACTGAAACCCTGGGCGCCGTCAGCATGGCGCAGCGCGCAGGCTATACAGCGGTAATATCCCACCGCTCTGGTGAAACCGAAGACTCTACCATTGCCGACCTGGCGGTGGCAACCAACGCGGGCCAGATCAAGACCGGAGCTCCCTCCCGCAGCGACCGGGTGGCCAAATATAACCGGCTGCTCCGCATTGAGGAAGCGCTGGGCAATGCCGCCGAGTATCCCGGCATGGCAGCCTTCAAGGTAAAGCCTTAACTAGTATCTGCCAAATTTAATAAAATAAACAACGGGCTGCCCGAATCCGGCAGCCCGTTTTCGTATGGATTGATTATTTGGAATAGACGATCACGAGGATGGAAAAGGAGGTGTTAGTGCCGTCCGAAACGGTTCCGAAGGCAATGCCGGTTTTGGTGAAATCACCATTGACGGCTTTGTCGGTATACTGGGAGGAGCCGGTGACTTTCTGGGCCATCAGGGTCGCGGTGCTTCCCTTGATGGTATTGTCTAGACAGTAGACACTATAATTGAAATTGCTGACGGTTCCGGTATAACCGGTGGACCTGATGAGAGAAGAAACCTTTTCACCGGTGGGCAGGGTTTTATAATCGGTGGTTTTTCTGAAATCGGCACCCGCCTCATACAAAACCTTGGCGTAAGCCTGAGCCACGGCATCCAGTCCGGCATCGGCGGCCAAAGCGGCTTTACCGGCGGCAGTGCGGTCTGAATTGATGGTGCTCAGCAGCGAGGCAGCGGTAGCAGAGTCAAAAGCCAGACCGCCTGCGGTATCACTCGGAGCTGTGGGCTCGGAGGCGGGTTCCGACGAAGTCTCCTCAGAAGGTCCCTCAGACGGCGTATCCTCGGATACGCTCGAGCTGGTTTCTGTTGAAGAAACCTCCGAAACCTCTTCAGATGAAACCTCTGCCTGGGATTCTTCCGAAACGACTGCTTCCGAGCTGACTGCCACAGAGGAGGCTTCAGAAGAAGATGCGGCAGAACTTGAACCGCCATTGCATCCCGTAAGAAGAAGGGATGAAATCAATGCGGTTG
>JAKOTC010000092.1 GCA_029776465.1 Bacillota bacterium | reverse complement strand
CGGCTGATGGTCACATCGTGATAGCTGAGATTAATCTTGCGGTTTTTAATCTGAGAAAGCAAAAATTTCTGCTTTTCGGCGATGGTTTCGGGGCTGTCCTGACCCACCCACTGGAAGGGGGTGTCCGGCTTGGGCACGAAGGTGGAACAGCCGATGTTCACCTGCACAGACTTGCCCTTGGGCCGGCTCTTGTTTTGATAGAATAAATCCACCGCTTTGTTGGCCATAGCGGCGATTCCGGCCAGGTCCTCCTCGGTTTCGGTGGGCAGGCCGATCATAAAGTACAGCTTCAGGGTGGTATAGCCTCCGCTGAAGGCGATGGTGCAGGTGCGCTCGAACTCCTCGTCGGTGATGTTTTTATTGATGACATCCCGAAGCCGCTGGGTTCCCGCCTCGGGTGCAAAGGTCAGCCCGCTCTTGCGGACGGCGCTGACCCGGTCCAGCAGGTCTTTGGTGAAGTTGTCCACCCGCAGGGAGGGTAGGGAAAGGTTGACCTGATGCTGATCCGTCCATTGGGACAGCCGGTCAATCAAACCCACAATATCCGAATAGTCGCTGGTGCTCAAAGAAAGCAGGGCAGCCTCTTCATAGCCGGTATTTTCACAGCCGGCCTGAACAATATCGCAGATATTGTCAATGCTGCGCTCCCGAACGGGGCGGTACAAAAATCCCGCCTGACAAAATCGGCAGCCTCTTGTACAGCCCCGAAAAATCTCCGCCACTGCACGGGAATGCACCACTTCGATATAGGGAACCGGCCCGCCGGTGGAGGGACGCGCCTGATTGAAATCTTTGATAATCCGTTTTCTCACCCGGGCGGGTGCGCCATCCTTGGGGGTAATGCTTTGGATGCGTCCGTCCTCCTGATAGGCCACCTCATACAGGGAGGGAACATAAACCCCCTCGATGCCGGCGGCGGCTCTCAACAGGCGGGATTTGTCCCATCCCTCCCGTTTGGCGGTTTTACAAAGTTCCATCAGCTGGGGAAGCATCTCTTCTCCCTCGCCCAGCATGGCAAGGTCGATAAAATCCGCCAGAGGCTCCACATTGGCCACGCAGGGGCCGCCCACCACCACCAGTGGGAAGGTCTCCTTCCGCTGGTCGGCATGGAGGGGAATTCCCCCAAGATCCAGCATATTTAAAATGTTGGTGTAGGATAATTCATACTGGAGGGTAAAGCCCACCACATCAAAGGCATCCAGGCCGTCGCCGCTCTCCAGGGCGTAAAGCTTCAGCTGCCGTCTGCGAAGAAGCTCCTCCATGTCCGGCCAGGGAGCGAAAACCCGTTCGCACCAGATTTCGGGGTCCTCATTGAGCAGTTCATAAAGGATTTTCATTCCCAGAAAGGACATGCCCACATCGTAAACATCGGGGAAGCAGAAGGCAAAGCGAAGGGGGACATCCCGGGTTTTCACCACGCTGCCCTGTTCGCCTCCGGTGTACCGCCCCGGTTTTTTTACTTCTAACAGATAAGGTTCAACCTTGCTGTATACATCGATTGAATCATTTTTTCTAACCACTTTTTCAATACCAACTCTCTTTATTTTGAAAGGGATGCAATTTTCGATTTTAAGAAATCAATATCCACCTGCGCGGTGGCGGGGTTCGCCCCTTCTCTCAGCAGGGAGAGGCCGGGACGGTGCTCAATCAGCCAGCCCAGCAGCTTGTCATAATTGACCAGCCCCTGACCCAGCAGCACTTCTTTGATCTGTCCGTTTTCCAGCACGATATCCTTGCAGTGCAGCGCCATGATATGTTCGCCAAAGGCATCGAAAGCCCGGTCCAGCATATCGTCGTGATTCTCTGCGATGGCGGGGGTAATAAGGTTGACCGGATCAAAAATGATCTGAAGATTATCGCT
>JAKOTC010000091.1 GCA_029776465.1 Bacillota bacterium | reverse complement strand
GTCGAGCTTTGCCACCGCAACCGGGAGGTGACCCCCATTGAGCCCCTGCTGGAGGGGGATCTTAGCCATATGTATAACACTGACCAGGAAATCGGCAGTCTGTCGAATATTCTTTATTCCAAAGGGCTGGTCTTTTGTGGGGCGGAGATTGACATGTCCATCCGGCCGGGCTGGTTTTACCACCCGAATGAAGAGCCTCACAGCCTGGAAAGGCTGTTTAACACCTATATCCAATCCGTGGGCGGCAACGCAACCTTCAATTTAAATATCCCGCCCATGCCCAATGGAAAATTTGACGATCGGGACATTGTCCGTCTGAAAGAGCTGGGAGACGCCCTTCGATCGGCCTTTGGCCGCGAACTGGCCGTTACCGGTGTGGAAAAGCTGCCCGCTCCGGCAGGGAACACCCAGTGTTATTTTGACATCACCCTGCCCGAAAAAACCGAGGTGCGCTATGTAATGCTTCAGGAAGACCTGAATGTGGGTCAGCGCATTGAGAGTTTTACCCTGCATTTCCAGGATGACAACGGCATCTGGTGCAAGGCCTATGACGGCCGCTGCGTGGGTCATAAAAAATCTGCCCCGTCCGTTTTGTCACAAAAAAGGTTCGGGTTCATGTGACTTCCGCTTGGGACGAGGTAGTGATGAGGAAAGTATCCCTGTTTTAAAATTGAATTTATAAAGCATAACTCCCCACTTTCCCTAGATGAAAGTGGGGAGTTCAATATGTTACATAAAGTTTTTGCGGAGCTTTTTTCAAAAAGCGACTCTGTTAAAGGGCGTTTTTTAATTCATCCTGACTGAGTTGGCCAAAGCCCTCCCGGTCGAGAATTTCCTGGGCTTTGGCGATTTCCTCCACCCGGATGATGACATAAGCGGTCAGGGTGGCCTTACCCACGAAGGCATACATATATTCCACGCCGATGCCTTCTTCCTTGAACAGCTTCAGCAAAGGAATCATGCCACCGGGTTGGTCGTTGATGCATACGGCAAAAACATCCGTGAGGGAAACGGTATGCCCGTTTTCCCGGAGGACTTCCATGGCCTTTGTGGGGTCGTCCACGATCATGCGAAGGATTCCGAAACGGGCGGTATCGGCGATGCACAGGGCACTGATATCCACCCCTGCCTTGTGCAGAGCTTCCGCAATTTCATAAACGGAACCGGCTTTGTTTTCCACAAAAACTGATAGTTGCTTCAACATAACAAACCAGCCTTTCCGCGCGTCAGCGCTTGAATTTCATTGTTTGCCGGTATGATATCCCAGTTCAAAGGCTTTGAGATTCATGGCCAGGAATTTCTCCTTGACGCATTCGCCCAATGCCTGAACAAAGACTTCCTTGGCAATTTCCAAATGGCGGGCCAGCATGCCGATCAGCACCACATTCACTGTTTTCACGCTTCCGGCTTCCTCTGCCAGCTTTAAGGCATCACAGGATTCAACCTGAATGCCCATGGCGGCGATGCCGGGCAAAATATCGGCCGGATAGTTGGCCGCGCCGGTG
>JAKOTC010000090.1 GCA_029776465.1 Bacillota bacterium | reverse complement strand
GTCCATGGAAAACGGGTTCTGGCGGATCATCGCCCTCACCGTCGACCCCGCCCTGAACCCCTATATAGGGCTGGCCGAGGACTGAGCCCACACCAAAAGAAAAACAGCTGCACTTTGCAGCTGTTTTTCTTTTGCATTTAAATCCCTACAGGGGACGCTGAGGGGGAGAAACCCGAAAAGGCGAGAACTTTTTGACCAGCTTTTGATCCACCAGGGCCTCAATAAAAATCCCGTCCTCGGTGAATTCCTCTTTGAGGATGCCTCCGGCCTCCCGCAACTCGCCCGCCAGAGCCCCTCGCTCATAAGGGAGCTTTAAAAGCATCTTCTGACGGATTCCAGGCAGCTTCCGGGCTATCATCTCCTTCAGCTCCTCCAGTCCTTCACTGGTCAGGGCACTGATGGAAATGGAATCGGGGCGGAAGGGGACGACCGGCTCAGGAAGCTTGTCGCTTTTATTGAAAACCGTGATGATGGGGGTTCCTTTTACTCCCAGCTCCTCCAGCAGTTTCTCGGTGACCGAGAGCTGTTCGGAGGCGTCCGGGCTGGAGGCGTCGCAGACATTTAAAATCAGATCGGCCGACACCGCTTCCTCTAAAGTGGAGTGGAAGGCCTCAATCAGATGGTGGGGCAGCCGGCGAATCAGACCAACGGTATCCACCAGCAAAACGGTCCGCCCGTCCGGCAATTCCAATCCCCGGGAGGTGGGGTCCAGGGTGGCGAACAATTTATTTTCCGCCAGAACCTCCGACCGGGTCAGGGCATTTAAAAGAGTGGATTTTCCCATATTGGTATAGCCCACAATGGCCACCGTTTGCAGCTCGTCCTTCTTCCGGCGGTTGCGCAGGATGCTGCGGCGCTTTTCCAGCAGCTTTAATTCCTGCGTCAGGTTTTCGATCCTTCTGCGGATATGGCGGCGGTCGGTTTCCAGTTTGCTTTCGCCCGGCCCCCGGGTGCCGATGCCTCCGCCCAGACGGGAGAGGGTGTTGCCCAGCCCGATCAGGCGGGGCAGGATATACTTCTGCTGGGCCAGCTCCACCTGAAGGCGCCCTTCCCGGCTTCTGGCCCGCTGGGCGAAGATATCCAGAATCAGCATGGTGCGGTCAATCACCGTCAGGCCGGTTTCGTTTTCCACATTCTTCAGCTGGGAGGCGGACATCTCCTGGTCGAAAATCACCAGCTCGGCGCCCTTCTCGGCCGCCAGCGCCTTGATTTCCTGCAGTTTGCCCACTCCCACCACCGTGGCCGGATTGGACGAAGGCAGGCGCTGCGTGATCCGGCCCGCAACCACGGCTCCGGCGGTATGGGCCAGTTCGGCCAGCTCGTCCAAGGATACCTCGACATCGTATTCGCCGGTGTCAACGGCAACTAAAATGGCAATCTGGCTGTTCTCAAGATCATTGTGATATAATTGGCGCAATGGCGTACCTCCTTGAATTCAACTTGTTTATAAATCCAACAGCCTGTCCGCAGAGGCCTTGACCTGGGAGAGGGTATAGCCGTCCGCAACCCCTCTTCCCCGCACTTCCATCATCAGCGGGCCGGTGTATTGGCTTTGGTCCAGCGCCTCCATAATCTCCTTCCAACGGTTGGTTCCCATGCCGGGCAGCCAGTGCCGTTCGTCGACTCCGTCATAATCGGAGAGATGGACGCTGACAATTCGGCCGGGGAACTTGCGGATAAAGTCCTCCGTCCGCTCGGTGAGCAGGTGGTTGGTGTCGCAGCAAATGCCCAGGGTGGGATTGCCCTCGATCAGCCCCGCGATTTCGGCGCTGCTGTTTCCGATGCAGGTGCGGGGAAGGCATTCCAAAGCCAGCTGTCCCCCCAGCCGGGTGGCGTCTTCAGCCAGCTCCAGAAGGGACTGTTTTGCCAGTTTGAAACGTTCTTCCCGGATTTGGGGGTCAATCGGCTCGTGGGAGGCGTGGAT
>JAKOTC010000089.1 GCA_029776465.1 Bacillota bacterium | reverse complement strand
GGTATGCCCATATAGGATAACATCCGCATGAATCTGGGAAGCAGCCGCTTGAAGCTCATACAGCCCCATTTTAACCCGAAAGGTATGTCCATGACAGCAAAAAAATTTCTTTCCTTCCCAATCCTCCGTAAGAATCAGGGGCAGAGCCACGCCAAAATCCCCATTGCCACGCACACCGATTAAAAACTGACCCGAACCGGGAACGGTATATATCCAATCCCTTGCCCCATCCCCTAAATGGACAAAGCCGTCTGCATGATGTTCCCGTGCAATCAATTCCTCTACAGACCGGCTGTCGCCGTGACTGTCTGACATAACCACAATTCGCATTTGTGCCTCCATTAACGCAATCCATACGGTTTCCATTCGCAACAAGCTTAAATATAGGAATATTATACCCTTCCTGATTCTTGTTGACAACAATTTTATATAAATGCTTGAAATTCGCCTCTTAGCGTGTATAATAGAAATTAATTGCAAATGCAAATGATTTTCATTTAGGAGGAGCAAATGAAAAGAAAGCTACTGGCTCTCATATTGGCGACAACCATGCTATTGGCCGCAGGATGCTCGGCTTCAGGCTCAAATAGCAGTTCAGCTTCAAAGGATGCCTTTAAAATTATTACTTCCTTTTATCCCATATATATCACCACCATCAACATCACAAAGGACATCCCCGATGTGGAGGTGGAAAATATGACCGAGCCCCAAACGGGATGTCTGCATGATTATCAGTTGAAACCGGATGATCTGGTTGCCCTGGAGTCGGCCGACGCTTTTGTCATCAATGGAGCCGGTATGGAAAGCTTTATTCAGGATGTTTTGGATCAACAGGCGGACCTGTCAATTGTTGAAGCCAGTAAAGACCTGCCTGTTTTGATAGAGGAAAACGGGGAGGAAAACCCCCATCTCTGGGTCAGCGTCAGCAATGCCATCAAACAGGCGCAGAATATCGCCGATCAGCTGGCGGAGCTGGACTCTGCCCATGCCGAGTTATACCGGAAGAATGCTGAAACCTATATTGCCAAGCTGGAAGCTTTGCGGACGGAAATGCACACCGCCATTGATCCGCTGAAAAACAGGGATATTATCACCTTTCACGAGGCTTTTCCCTACTTTGCTCAAGAATTTAACCTAAACATTGTCACCGTCATTGAGCGGGAACCGGGCACATCCCCAACGGCTCAGGAACTGGCTGCCACCATTAACACCGTTAAAAACTCGGGGATAAAAGCTTTGTTTGCCGAACCACAATACTCATCCGGAGCCGCCCAAACCATTGCCGCCGAAACCGACGCCCAGGTTTACTACCTTGATCCCGTGGTGACCGGGGAGGCGGATAAGGACTATGACGCTTACATTAACAGGATGAAAGAAAATATGCAGGTGCTTGTGGAAGCTCTGCAGAGATAAGGACGGATTGGAATGTCCAGCATGGATCGAAGCTGCGGACTCTCCGCAGACAGCTGCAGCGGATTTTGCTGCACCAGAATATGCAACTTTGGGGTCTCAGCCGGAAACACCGTGATTTTGGAAGACGTCAATCTCCATCTGCACTGCGGAAATCTCACCGCTATTATCGGGCCCAACGGGGCAGGAAAATCCACTCTGCTGAAAGCGATTCTCGGTGAGATTCGCCATTCGGGGCAACTGATTTTTGAATCCACCTCCGGCGGGAAAGCCAATCCCCGCATCGGCTATGTGCCCCAGAACCTTAATTTTGACAACGGAACTCCCACCAGTGTTCTGGATCTGTTCAAGATTTGCAGATCCCGCTTTCCCGCCTGGCTTTCGGGGAATAAAAGGATGGAGAAGCACGCTGCAGAACAGCTATCCCTGTTTGGGGCGGAAAAACTGATCCATCGCCGATTAGGCGCTCTTTCCGGCGGAGAACTGCAGCGGGTGTTGCTGGCACTGGCGCTGGATCCCGTTCCAAATCTTCTGCTGCTGGATGAACCGGTTTCCGGTGTGGATCAAAGCAGATTGGAGCAGTTTTATGAACTTTTATCCTCTGTGAGAAAAAAATATGACCTCACGGTGATCTTAGTCTCCCATGACCTGGACCTGGTGGCGAAATATGCCGACTCGGTGGTGCTTTTGAATCGAACCGTCCTGGCGCAGGGAAGTCCAGCCGAAGTTTATTCCACTCCGGAGATGGGTAAAATCTTCGGCAGCGCCTGGTGTCTGGCCAATCAGAAGGGGGATAGGCAATGAGTGTTTGGTATCAAATCATTAATACCCTTCTTCCCTTTGAATGGACAGCCCACCAGTTTATGAAAAATGCCTTGTTAGGTGTTTTGCTGATTACTCCCCTCTTTGGATTATTGGGCACAATGGTGGTCAGCAACCGGATGGCCTTCTTTTCCGATTCGCTGGGACACGGCGCTTACACCGGCATCGCTCTGGGAGCCCTGGCCGGGCTGGTTCAGCCAACCTGGGGAGCGGTGATATTCTCGATTCTCTTTGCCGCATCCATTACAGTCATTAAAAATAAGAGCAAGGAATCTCCTGACACCATTATTGGGGTGTTCTCCTCCATCGCCATTGCCCTTGGACTGGTTCTAATGTCTCTGGGCGGGGGATTCGGAAAATATCAGTCCTATCTGATTGGAGACCTGCTGAGTATCTCACCCGGTGAAATCGGGATATTACTGATCGTTTTCTTTTTGGTTCTGCTGCTTTGGACGGTAATTTTCAACTCTCTGCTGATGGTCAGCATCAATCCTTCCCTGGCCGCCAGCCGTGGGGTAAAGTCCATGCCGGTAGAATTGATTTTCACCATCACCGTCGCCGTGGTGGTGACCATCTCCATTCAATGGGTCGGATTGCTGATTATAAACTCACTGCTGGTTCTTCCGGCTGCTTCAGCCCGAAACATCTCACGCAATGCCCGTCAATATACCTTCTGGAGCGTGCTGCTCTCCCTCTTCTCGGGCATAAGCGGGCTGATCGCTTCCTACTATCTCAATACTGCCACGGGCGCGACAATCGTTTTGATATCGGGCCTGATCTTCTTTATTTCCTTGGCGGCACGAAGAAAATAATCGTAATATTTTAATGCTCTTCCATCGGATATGCTTAGAGCCCGCTCTTTATAAAACGGCAGAAAACACCCCATCCTGCCAAGAAAACAGCCTTTTCAGAGAGATTTTCTCCATCTGAGAGGGCTGTGTTTTTAATAACCCCCCTAACAAAAATCGTAATTTTTTAATGTTGTGCGGTTTTGCATGAATAAATTTAATTTGACAAACTAATTATATTTGTGGTAATATTCAGTCAAGGGATGTGGCACCAAAGCCCAACCGTCTTAACGGCAATGGAAGTGAACCCGTTGTCCAATG
>JAKOTC010000088.1 GCA_029776465.1 Bacillota bacterium | reverse complement strand
GGCATTGAGCTCTCCGAGTCGGCCGGAACGCTGGCCGGCCCGGAATCCCGCTTGAAAATGGCCAACAACGTCTGGAACCCCGGCGATACCCTGCAGGCCTCCATCGGCCAGTCCGACCACGCCTTCACCCCTCTCCAGCTGGCCATGTATACCGCCACCATCGCCAACGATGGGACCCGGTATCGCGCCCGCCTGGTCAAAACCGTCGTCAGCAAGGACCACTCCGAGGTTCTGGTGGAAGATAAACCCGAAGTGCTCGGAAAAGTGAATGCTTCTCTCCATGCCTTTGAGGATGTTAAAGAGGGAATGCTCAGCGTTACCGAAGACGGTACCGCACGGACGGTTTTCGGCTCCGGATATCCCATCTCGGTAGGCGGCAAAACCGGTTCTGCCGAGGTATACAAAGGCTCTGCCAACGCCGTGTTTATCGCCTTCGCTCCTTACGAGAATCCCGAAATTGCGGTAGCAATCGTGGTTGAGCATGGCTGGCACGGCTATTCCACCGCCGGAATTGCAAAAGCCATATTCAATGAATATTTCTTCGCAGACAGTGCAAGCTATTCCCCTCAAAGCGGTGTTTTGCTGCAATAAATGTAAAAAACAACATTTTTTGTGTTTTGAAATGAAAATAAAATATAGACAAGCGCAGTTGAGTTGTGCTATTATTATAGCATCAATATTGTAGGTGGCTGCATGGAAAAGGTGATTCTGTTTGCCTCGGGCAAGGGAGGAGTCGGAAAGTCCTCCGCAGCGGTCTGCGTGGGCGCCCAGATTGTCCGGCGTGGCAAGCGTGTGCTTCTCATCGATGCTGACCAGGGCCTCTCCGGGCTCGAGCTTATGCTGAATATGGCCGGCTCCACGGTTTTTGACATCACAGATGCCGCAATGGGCCGAACTGATTTTCACCGGGTTATTCTCCCTTGTGAGCAGTTGCCCGGCTTAAATCTTGCTGTGGTTTCTCTGGTCAAAGGAAAGTTTTGCAGTGGGCCGCAACTGGCTCAGTTCTGCCAGCTGGTTCAAAGCCAATTTGACTATATCCTGATTGATGGACCCGCCGGCATAGGAAGCGAGTTTCAGTCCGCCCTTGAGGCCTGCCGGCAGGCTATTGTCCTCTCAACCCCCGATATTGTGGCCATGAAGGCCGCAAACCGGGCCGCCTCGGTCATTGCCGAAGCCGGAATCTCCAGCAAACTGTTGGTAAACCGTTTAAATACCAAAAACGTCAAGAAGAAGTTGGCCCCCAACGTGGATCATATCATCGACGCGGTGGGAGAACAGCTGATCGGAATCGTCCCGGAAGATCCGGCCTTTGTCCGGCTGGGAGGAAAAAGCCTGCTGGATCTCTCTCCCAGAAGCAAAGCCTATGGGGCTTATGCCAACATCGCCGCCCGGATCTGCGGCGAGCAGGTTCCCCTAATGAGATTTTGATCCCTTCATTATTATTTGTTATTTACATAAACCAAAGACAACACTCGGCTAAAACCGATGAACCATATTCAAGGAGGAATACCCATGAACATCGCCCTGATTGCCAACGACGCAAAAAAGGAATTGATGGTTCAGTTTTGCATCGCCTATAGCGGGGTTCTCAGCCGACATACACTTTGTGCCACCGGCACCACAGGTAAACTGATCTCTGAAGCAACCGGCTTGGAAATTTTTAAATATCTCAGCGGTACACAGGGCGGCGGCGAGCAGATTGCCGCTTTAATCGGTTGCAACGAAATCGATATGCTCCTCTTCTTCCGGGACCCCCTCAGCCCGGTGGCTCAGGATGAAACCGCACTCAGTCTGCTGCGTGCCTGCGATATGCACAATGTACCGGTTGCGACCAATGTGGCTACAGCCGAGGTTTTAATCCACGGTCTCGAGCGGGGCGATCTCGACTGGCGTGATATCGTCAATCCCAAATAGCCTGCCTGCGGCACTTGCCGCAGTCGATTCTTGTTTACTACGAAATTTTTTCGGTGTCCGCGCCGGGGTGTTGATGAAACGGCGCATCACCATCAAATCTGAATAAAGGATGACATTCCATGGCTTTAACAATCAAAGCTGTGCGAGGCACTCAGGATGTTTTGCCCGCCCAGTCTTATAAATGGCGTTATTTGGAGGGAGAGTTGGCGAAAGCCGCCTCTCTCTATGGTTATAAGGAGATTCGAATTCCCACCATCGAACAGACCGAGCTGTACAACCGTTCTTCCGGTGAGACCTCGGACATTGTCTCCAAAGAGATGTACACCTTCAACGACAACGGCGGCCGTTCGATTACCCTCCGGCCGGAGGGTACGGCGGGTGTGG
>JAKOTC010000087.1 GCA_029776465.1 Bacillota bacterium | reverse complement strand
TATCAAATAAATGATAACCTGATAAAACCGTTGTCCGCTTTTTAATTCTTGTCTTGCATATTGAAAGGAAGTTCATTAATGTCGGTAAATCGCATATTTTTAGTAGTGTTGGATGGTTTCAGCATCGGGGCTATGCCCGATGCTGTTGAATATGGGGATGAAGGCAGCAATACACTGGATGCTATTTCTGTTTCCGAGCGTCTTTTGATTCCCACGATGCAAAAGCTTGGGCTTTATAATATCGAGGGTGTGCATTGCGGCGACAGAGTTACCTTCCCGATGGGATGCTATGGCAGACTCGGTCAAGCTTCAGTGGGCAAAGACACCATTGTCGGCCACTGGGAGATTGCCGGACTGGTTACCAATAAAGCTCTTCCGGTCTATCCGAACGGCTTCCCTGCGGAGCTGATCAAAGAGCTTGAAAAACAAACCGGCCATAAGGTTTTATGCAATCAGCCCTATTCCAGCACGGAAGTTTTAAGGGATTACGGTCATCAGCAGATGCAGGAGGATGCGCTGATTGTTTACACTTCCGGGGACAGTGTTCTCCAGATTGCGGCTCATGAAGACAGCTTTGGGCTGGAGGAGCTTTATCGTTGCTGCGAAATTGCCCGGAATTTGATGGTGGGCGAGCATGCGGTAGGAAGAGTTATTGCCCGTCCCTTTACCGGCTACGGTCCCAATTTTATTCGGACGTCTAACCGCAGGGATTTCGCATTGCCCCCGCCGAGACCCACCCTGTTAAATGCGCTGAGGGAGAGGGACTACAAAACCATCGGAATCGGAAGAATTCATGATATTTTTGCAGGAGACGGATTAATGGAGTCCATTAGCACACGCAGCAATGTGGATGGGCTTGAGACTCTGCTGTCTTTTGTCAACCGCAGGTTTACCGGGCTTTGCTTTGTGAACCTGGTGGACTTTGACCTGGTTTATGGACATCGAAACGACGTGGACGGATATGCTGCCGCACTGTCGGCCTTTGACCGGCAGCTTGCTGAGTTTATCGGCAGCATGCGGGATGATGATCTGTTGATAATCACCTCCGATCATGGGTGTGATCCCTCAACGGAAAGCACGGAACATTCCAGAGAATATGTCCCCGTTCTTATTTATGGAACCGGGGTTCGCAGAGGTGTAAATCTGGGAACCCGCAACAGCGTTGCCGACATTGCTGCAACCATTCAGGAAGCTCTCAGGCTTCACAATACAACCGATGGCACAAGCTTCTGGGATGAGATTCGTGAGTTTTCTCTCTAATATAATATAGGTAATAAGGAGATAGGTATAAGGGAGGAAAAACGGATGGAGCATATTCCGTTGTTCGGCTCGACACTTTATCACTTATTAGCATACTTTCTTTTCTACAGCTTTATCGGCTGGTGCCTGGAGGAGGCTTTTGTAGCTGCGGATACAGGTGAAATTGTCAATCGCGGCTTTTTAAACGGACCGGTTTGTCCCATATACGGCTGCGGTGCGTTACTTGTCATTCTCCTCTTGTCCCCCATTTCACAAAACATCCTGCTTTTATATGTGGGCTCGGTGTTGCTCACTTCCCTGCTGGAATATTTGGGCGGCTTGGCGTTGGAGAAGATTTTTCATACCCGCTGGTGGGATTACAGCAATATCCCATTTAATTTGCAGGGTCACATCTGTCTAAAATTTTCGCTTCTTTGGGGCTTGGCTTGCCTTGTCCTGATTAAGCTTGTCCATCCGACCGTTGAGAAGACCCTTAATCTGATCCCTTTTACGGCGGGTAATGCTATAATTCTTATTCTGGGCGCCGTTATGATTGTTGATTTAATTGTAACGGTTATAAGCACCCTACATATGAACCGTTATCTGAAGGAGTTGGATCGGATTGCCGCCCTTCTCCGTGCGAGCTCGAATCAACTGGGAACAGTAATCTCCAAAGAAGCGCTGGAACTTCGCGAGCGGTATGATAAATTGGCAGATGCCTATCACAAGTCAACCGCCCGCCTGATAAAAGCATTTCCGGATATGAAGTCCCTGCATTATAATGACATATTAAATGAAATCAAAAATAAGATCCGGTTTGTACGGCATAAATAATAACGCAAAGGAGTAAAAAACATGATCCCCAGAAGCGAATACCCCAGACCGCAGTTTGTGCGTGAGTCCTGGAGAAACCTCAACGGCACATGGCAATTTGAATTTGATTTTGGCAATTCCGGTGAAGAACGCGGTATGAGCGGACCGGATGCGGCGTTTACAAAAGAGATTACGGTTCCCTTCTGCCCCGAATCCAAGCTCTCCGGAATCGGTTATACCGACTTTATGCCGGCAGTATGGTATAAGCGCAGTGTTACCCTTTCCAAAGAAGAGCTCTCCGGTCGGGTGCTGATCCATTTCGGCGCTGTGGACTATGAAGCCACTCTCTGGGTGAACAGCAAGCTGGCAGGAAGCCACAAGGGAGGGTATTCTTCCTTCTGCTTTGACATTACCGATTTGGTAAACGAAGGGGAAAACACCCTTATCTTAAGGGCAAGGGATGATAACCGGGGAGAAAAACAGCCCCGCGGCAAGCAAAGCGCATTGTATGCCTCCCATGGATGCGATTACACCCGCACCACCGGAATCTGGCAGACCGTTTGGCTGGAGTTTGTCCCTTCCACTTATATGGTTTCAAGCCGCATTATTCCAGATTATAAAAACGGAACGGCTACAGTCACTGTCCGGACTTGGGGCTGCAGAAAAGGGACCTCCCTGAAGCTTACCGCCTCTTATAACGGAACCGTGTGCGCTGAAAAGGAAGTATTGGTAAGCGGCGAATACACCTCCGCCGAGCTGAAGATGTCCGAGGTTCACCTTTGGGAACCGGGAAATCCGGCGCTTTATGACCTCAAATACGAATTAAAGAAGGATGAGGAAACCATCGATTCTGTTTCCGGCTACTTCGGCCTCCGCGGCGTTGAGATCCGCGGCAAAAAAATCTGCATCAACGGCAAAAGCGTATTCCAGCGTCTGGTGCTGGATCAGGGCTTCTATCCGGACGGCATCTATACAGCGCCCACCGATGAGGATTTGAAGAGAGATATCGAACTGTCCATGGCTGCCGGATTCAACGGAGCCCGGCTTCACCAAAAAGTGTTTGAGGAGCGCTTCCTGTATTGGGCCGATAAGCTGGGCTATCTGGTATGGGGAGAGCACGCCAGCTGGGGTTTTGACTATACCAGAGCCGAGGCGATTTCTCAGTTCCTGCCCGAATGGCTGGAGGTTGTGGAACGGGATTTCAACCATCCCGCCATTATCGGCTGGTGCCCCTTCAACGAGACCTGGAACATGCATGGCCGCCAGCAGGATGACGAGGTTCTGAGAATTACCTATCTGGCCACCAAAGCCACTGACAATACCCGCCCGGTGATCGACACCAGCGGAAATTACCATGTCATAACCGATATTTACGATATCCACGATTACAATCAAGATCCCGAGGAGTTCAAGAGACGTTACGGTGTTCCCTATGACCAGCTGCACGAGGTCTTTAAGGATCGCCAGAAACCCCAGGGACAACCCTTCTTTGTCAGCGAATTCGGCGGAGCGCGCTGGGCCCCCGAAAGCGATGAGGGCTGGGGCTATGGAAATACCCCCAAGAGTGAAGAGGAAGTGGGCGACCGCTATGAAGCTCTGTCTTCCATACTGCTGGACAATCCGGATATTTGCGCATTCTGCTATACCCAGCTGACGGACGTGGAGCAGGAGAAAAACGGCATTTATCATTATGACCGCACTCCCAAGTTCTCTCAGAAGATCTACGACCAAATTCGCCGCGCAAACACCAAAAAGGCTGCTATTGAAGATTAAAAAAGCCCACAAAGCCAACGATACAAACATCAGAGAAGGATGAAAAATGAAATATGCCATGATGTCTCCCGCAGATTTGCTGGAGCTGGAACTTCGTCAGGCCGGCGAGGAATTCGTGATTTCCGAAGAGATAAAGGAGAAAGCCAAAGCTGTGATGGCCATGCCTGCAGGCCCCGAACGGGATGCCGAGGCGGGAAAACTCTATGCTGAAATTCAAAAGCTGCCCCTGATTAAAAGAAGGCATTTTCCCCAGGAGAGCAATGATCTGGAATGGATTATCGAACACTCGCCCGCCCTTTACGCTCCCATTCACAAAACAGTCGCTCCCCAGTCTGACCGGATTGCGGGAGGCTGGTTTGGGCGGGCAATCGGCCGCAAGGCAGCCGGTGCCCAAAATACCGATTATGCCAAACTGAATCTGGGCATGCTTGAGAAACACGGGAAAGATTTTTCTACCCAGCAGGTTTTTCAGGCATGGAAGGATGCGGGGGAAATCAGCGGGGCAGCCGAGCAAATCGCTCTTGCCAACTATGCGGGCGGTATTCCGGTTCCTAAGACGGCAGTATGCTGCAATCCCTTCCGTGAATCGGCCGGTGCCATCAGCCGTGCGGATGTTTACGGCTATTTAAATCTGGGCCGAGTGCTGGACGCGGCCAAAATGGCCTGGAAAGACGCGGCGGCCTCTCATATTAAAAGCGGGATTTACGGAAGCATGATGCTTGCCCAGATGATTGCCCTGGCAGCATTCGAAACGGATCCGAAGGTGATCTGCGAAAAATCGCTGGTGGGACTGCCCATTGCCAGCCGCTTCTTTGTGTTAATCAGCTGGATGGTTCGCAACTATGTTCTGAATGTGGACTGGGAGACCTGTCTGAAGGAAATCCGGGATGCAGCTGATTCGAAAGATCCCTATACCCAAGAGAATGTGCTGCCCAATGCCTGTGTGATTGTCGCGGCCCTTTGTTATGGCAAAGGTGATTTCGAAAAGACCTTGAATTACGCCCTTGAAACGGGTTTTGATACCGTCACCAACGCCGCGGCGGTTTGCTCGGTTTTGGGTGTGATGCTGGGCAAAAACGCAATCCCCCCAAAAATGCTTGACACCCTGGATGAGAGCGAAATATCTGAGGCCGACCGCTGCGCCGCCAAGACCGAAGCGCTTGCGAGAGCATAAAAGGGGTTGCTTATGAAGAGGTTGTCCGGAACGGTCTATCCGGTGATGCTGACCCCTTATACCTCCTCCATGGCGGTGGATTATTCAGCGTTGGACGAATTGGTGGACTGGTATATTGCCAACGGCTGTGACGGTTTGTTTGCGGTCTGCCAGTCATCGGAAATGTTTTTTCTGACGGAAGACGAACGGGAAAAGGTGACGGCCGCGGTTGTAAAGCGTGCCGGCGGCCGGGTGCCTGTGGTCAGCTCCGGCCATATCTCCGATGCTCTGCCCGATCAGATCCGGGAATTAAAGCGAATCGCCTCCACCGGAGCGGACAGTGTGGTTTTGGTTACCAACCGTCTTGCCGCTCAACATGAGGATGAAGAGGTTGTCAAGGAAAATCTCCAGCGAATTTTAGAGGCTTTGCCGGATGTGGATTTCGGTTTATACGAATGTCCCTATCCCTATAAACGGTTGTTTTCTCCTCGGCTGGTGAAGTGGTGCGCCCAGACGGGGCGCTTCACCTTCTTTAAGGAAACCTCCTGCAGGATGGATTTCATCCAGCCCAAGCTGGAAGCGGTTCGGGGAAGCAATTTCCGCTTTTTCAACGCCAACACCGAAACCCTGCTGGCCTCCCTGCGGAGCGGGTGCGACGGTTTTTCCGGAGTTATGGCCAATGTTCACCCGCAGCTGTACGCCTGGCTGCTGAACAACTATAAGGACAATCCCGAAAAAGCCGAGAAGCTTCAGGCCTATCTTTTTCAGGCCGGCTTGATGGTGGAAACCGAGTATTATTCCCTGAACGCCAAGTTTCTCTTGCATCATCGGGGGGTTTCGATTCAGGTCAACAGCCGCAATCCGAAAGTGAAACAGCCTTCGGAGGAAGTCAAAGCCATGATGATGAAAATGGCTGAGGATGACCAAAAGATGCTGGGGTATTTAAATATCTGATTGTATAAAAACCTCCGAGCCCGCATTGAACCGCCCCAAGATTAGTGGACATTAACAAAAAGCTCCCCTAATGTAGGGTGGAAGAGTCAAGCAATAAACTGGCATCGCAATTCCAGCGGTGTCAGTTTGGTTT
>JAKOTC010000086.1 GCA_029776465.1 Bacillota bacterium | reverse complement strand
TCAGGAAAGGCACGCAGGCAAAAATGATCAAGGTCAGCGGAAGGTGAATGGTTCCCAGAATGATAAAGGAACCGATCAGCATAATACCCGACAGAAACAAATCCTCAGGTCCGTGATGAGCCAGCTCGGAAATGTCCATCAGGTCGTTGACGATTTTGGACATGATGGCGCCGGTTTTGTTGTTGTCAAAATAGGAAAAGGGAAACTTCTGCACCCTGGCAAAGATGTCCCTGCGCATGTCGGCCTGCATCCCGACACCCACCACATGGCCCCAGTATTGAATAAAATAATTGAAGCCCATCTTTGCCAAATAAATCAGCAGCAATATCCCCGACCAGACGAGCAAGGGGGTCATTCTGTGATTAGGGATATAGTCGTTGATAATGCTTCGGGTGACCACCGGATAAAACAGGTCGCAAACCGATGCCAGAAAGGCAAAAATCATATCCAGGGCAAAAAGCTTCTTATAGGGCTTGTAATAATGGATAAAGGTTTTAATCATAAAGCCTCTTATGTAATCAATCTTTATTGTATTCAAAACCGCTTCCGGTCTTGAAAATGCTCAAAAACCGCGAAGGGGCACCATGTGCCCCCCTCGAACTGCTTTACTTTAAATCAATGAACCGGGTGTGCGGGGGAAGGGCAACACATCACGGATGTTGCCAACGGAAGTCAGATACATCAAAAGACGTTCCAGACCCAGCCCGAAGCCGGCGTGCTTGGCGCCGCCGAAACGGCGAAGATCGAGATACCATCCATACTCCTCCGGATTCAGGCCCAGTTCCTGCATCCGCGCCAGCAGAAGGTCATACCGCTCTTCACGTTGGCTGCCACCGATGATTTCACCCACGCCGGGAACCAGCAGATCCATGGCAGCCACTGTTTTGCCGTCGTCATTGAGGCGCATATAGAAGGATTTAATCTCTTTGGGATAATTGATGATAAAGACCGGACAGCCGAAGACCGTTTCCGCCAGATACCGCTCATGCTCGGTTTGCAGGTCGCTTCCCCAGTGAACAGGGAAAGCCACGTCGCCCGTCCGCTTTTCCAGCAGCTCAATGGCCTTCGTATAGGTGCAGACCTCGAATTTTGAGGATACCAGCTTCTCCAGCCGCTCCCGCAGGGTGTTATCATAGTGCTGGGTGAAGAAATTCACCTCGTCGGGACAATGCTCCAGCACATAGCCGATCACATATTTCAGCATGGCCTCGGCCAGCTTCATATCGTCCTCCAGGTCAGCGAAGGCGATTTCCGGCTCCACCATCCAGAACTCGGCGGCATGCCGGGTGGTATTGGAGTTCTCCGCCCGGAAAGTGGGACCGAAGGTATAGATCTTGCCATAGGCCATGGCCATGGCCTCCCCCTCCAGCTGACCCGAAACCGTCAGGCGGGAGGTAGTGCCGAAAAAGTCTTTGGAAAAGTCCACTTCCCCGTTTTCCGTTCTGGGAGGATTGGCCGGATCCAGCACACTGACCCGGAACATCTCACCTGCACCCTCACAGTCGCTGCCGGTGATGATGGGGGTATGAACATAAACAAAACCGTTCTCGTTGAAAAACCGGTGGATGGCATAGGAAACCGCCGACCGTATCCGGAAGGAAGCGCCCAGGGTATTGGTCCGTGCCCGCAGGTGGGGCATGGTGCGCAAAAATTCAAGGGTGTGGCGCTTTTTCTGCATGGGGTAATCAGGAGTGGATTCACCCTCCACGGTAACGGTCTGCCCCTTGACCTCAAAGGGCTGGCGTCCGCCGGGGGTTTCCACCAGCGTTCCCACCACCGACAGGGCTGCGCCAATGTTCTGGCGGGTAATCTCT
>JAKOTC010000085.1 GCA_029776465.1 Bacillota bacterium | reverse complement strand
TCCCACCGATCCGCGGCTGGAAGATCTTTTTACATACTATTATAAAGTTGTGCCCGAGGGCGTGGTCAACGACCGCTGGGGACAGTGGCCGAAATCCCTGCGCAATCCCATCGGCTGGGCGCTTGTGAACAGCGCCGCCAAAAAGATGCTGAGGGAAAACCCCGGCAAACTGCTGGACACTAAATATTACGACTTTCGAACACTGGAATACACGGCCGACTGGCAGGAGAACGGGCTTTACTTCGAGGTCTGCCGGGGGATGGACAAGTCCTTCGGATACAACCGCTTCAGCCGTCCGCAGGACTATATCACTGCAGAGGAGGTACGGAAGATCATCGCAGAAGTGGTTCCCAAGAGGGGGCGTCTGCTGCTGAACGTGGGTCCCGATTCCTCAGGACGGATTCCCGACTATCAGGTGAAAATCCTTGAAGAGCTGGGAGTGACGGTATCATGACCCGGCAGATGAAACGGTATATAGCCGTGCAAGCCCTGATCTCTTTTTTCGTCAACGGGATTCTCAATGGGATAATTGCCTATTTCCTGAATGCGAACAAGTCCATCGAGACCATTTCCATGCCGCAGAACTATATCAACCTGATTTTTGACATCGGCATCACAGCCTTGATCTTTGCCTGGCTGATCGCCTGGTCGGTCAACGCCGGGCTGAAAAGGGCGAACTTCTACGGGGTGCTGAAACCCAAAGCCAAAGTGCAGGCATGGATGGGGCGCCTGTTTAAAATGCCCGCCCGATATGGCTGGCTGCTGTGTATCGGTATGATTCCGCTGTTATACGCCCTTACCTGCCTGGGCCTTTGGCTATTCGGCATCACCCGGTTCACCCTCCCGGGCTATGTGTTTTATAAGGCCGGCTACACCGCCGTGATGGGCGCCACATTTTCCCTTTTGTTTATGGTTAGCGGATTTTTTGCCGACCGGAAGGCGAATTAAACTTAGTCTTTAAAGTTATATAAATCCGGTGTCCGAGGTACTGCGCAGAGTACAGCGGACACCGGATTTTTAAAGGGATTTTAACCTTTCAGACGATATTATAATAGGCAAAAATGTTGCTGTTGACGATGACGCCGAGGATGCCCCAAACGGTTCCCAGCATAGAGCCGGCGATGACATCTCTGGGGTAGTGCATCCCCACATAAATGCGGGACACGCCCACCATCAGGGCAATGAAGTATAGCATCAGCGATTGGGGCATTGGCAGCTGGTAAAAATGAATGGTCAGTGCCGCCATGAAAAAGGCCTGGCTGGTGTGCCCGCTGGGAAAGGAGTGCCCCCCGTTGCGAACCCCTACCACCCGCATGTTTTCCACCACATCATAGGGTCGGGTTCGCCGGATGCTTACCTTAAAGCACTGAACCACCAGCGCCAGGGTCAGGATGCCGATGATCAGTTCATAGGCCAGCAGCCGCTCCCCGCGGAGATACAGCACCACCGCCACAAAAGCGGCGAAGAGAAAATTGCCCATCTGGGTGATGCAGAGCATAAAGCTGTCCAGCCAGCGGGACCGGAGGCCGGACCGGTTGAAAATCAGAAACACCCAGACATCGATTCGCTGGCCGATGGACCAGACCAGGGAAACCGCCACCAGGCAGAAAACAAGGGTCAGCCCGATGAAATGGCTTTGACTTTTTATGGCCAGCCAGATTTTTTTCCAGACGGGGGGCGGGATGAAAATGCCCATCAAAATCAGCAGCAGTAGGATGCAGAGGATCCAGAAGACATGCTGATAATGAAATACCCATTGAAGGAACCGGTTCAGTGTTTTACTGTTGGTTTTGAACTTGTCTGGCACTTCTCTTCTGACCTTCAAAAGCCACCCCTCCCTCGGTTTTGTCATCGGCCACCATCACCGATAAAGCCCCCTTTATTACTTCCACCCCGACCGTTCCCTCGCCGATGGTGACGCTGTCCGCCATCACCGGCATGGCGGGGGTGGTTTCAATCAGCGCCTTTCGCACCTGATACCGCAGCACCCCGGGCGCCCCCAGTTCGGTGACGGCGGATTCCCGAAGAACATGTCCCACCAAACTCAGCTTGGACAGGTCTGTAAAGAGGGTGATGTCCAAAAGACCGTCCCGAAAGCAGTTCGGTTCCCCCACCCGGTTGTTGGAGATGATGTAGGGAGTGTTGCTGACCAGCACCACATGGCCCGAAAGCAGCACCTCTCGCTGATCCTCCAGCAGCAGGCGGATGCGGGAGGCCTGGGTGGCCAGCAGGGTGCTCATAAAGTCGCCGATTCGGGTCAGCCTGCCATGCTGGATGTCATCCCCCGCGGCGAACAGTTCGGGTAGCAGCCCCATGGAGGAAAGCTCAATAAACGGGGTGTTCCTGCCTTTACAGCGGCTGACCCCCAGATCCATCCGGATTTTGCGGCCGGTTCGAAGAATGGCGACGGCTTGGGCAATATCGGTGGGAATCCCCAGGCTGAGGGCAACATTGTTGTGGGTTCCGGTGGGAATAATACCCAAGGTGCCCTTCTCGCCCATCAGCGCCCTGGCCGCCGAGGAGACCGTTCCGTCCCCGCCGCAAACGGCAAAAAGCCGGATTCCATGCTCAACGGCCTCTTGTACCATCTCCTTCAGTTCGCAGTCCGGCTCCATTATATAAGGCTCGGGAACCAGCTTCCATCTCTGCATCTGCCGGATTACATCCGTCAGCCGGGCAGGTGTTTCGCTGTTTTTTCCCGCCTTTGGGTTGAAGATCAGCTTCACCCGCTGCCATTTTTGATCTTTGTGTTCCAGATCCATTACATCTCTCCGATTTGCTTATTTGCTATTTATTCTCCGCTTTTACAGGAAAACTATACAAATTAAACCGGATTGTGTACAAAAGGGCTTAAAGCATATCGCCAAATCATTTTTGTTGCAATGCGGATTCTTTGTGGTATAATTTCTCACAGACGGCGTTTGGGTCATGCCCGATTCAAAATCACTGAGAAGGGAAAAATCTATCATGATTGAATTTCAGCATAAGCTTCCCGCCATGAATATCAACGGCAGGCATAACGGGACCTATAACAATACAGAACTGGCCTTGCCTGGGATCTTAACCACCACCGATCCCCGGCTGGGCAAATTCCTTCATCTGCTGCGCTCCAACATCTACAACGGCAGAGCGCTGGTCTTTATTGACGGCAGGATGATGATGTGCAATAAAAACTGGATTCGCGACCATGTGCATGTGATGAAGGGAATGAAACATTTTGAGTATGAAATGAGCAACTTCCTGGACTTTATCATCGAGACTCAGCGGGAGGACGGGCAGTTCTACGAACTGATCAAGCAATATGACGATTGCCATTGGCAGATGGTGGATGAAGACTGCCGGGTGATGTATCCGGAGGATAACCTGACCCTGGTTCGGCTGGAGCTGGAAGCGGATATTGAATACCTGGTTGTGGAAGGAGCCATGACCGTTTATAAGATTACGGAGGATGACGCAATCACCTCCGACCCCAAGCGCTGGGACGAAGAACACGGGTTGGTCAAACGCCCCTTTACCATTGATACCTGGGATTTTACCAATGACCTGAAATCTGAGTTTGATCGGCGGATTCATGAGGATGAGCCCATGTCCATTATGCACGGAGACAACTCGGGAGTCTATCAGGCAATGATCCAGCTTGCCTGGTTCAATCGCCGCCTGGGAAATGAAACGAAAGCCGCCGAGTGGGAGCGGCGCGCCGAACAGATCAGAGAGAATATGTTCCGGTATCTGTGGAACGGGAAGTTCTTTATCCATCAGCTGCACTTAAACCACAAGGGCGTGGATGACAAAGAAAACATCCGGCTTTCCCTGTCCAGCGCCTATGATATCAACCGGGGCGTGACAACCACCGAGCAGGCCCGCTCCATTATTCGGGAGTATATGGACAGACGCCGTCAAACCGACAAGTTCGCCGAGTGGTTTTCCATCGATCCGCCCTATTCGAAGTTTATGTTCTATGAGGACGGCAGTTATGTCAACGGGGCGATTTCCCCCTTTACGGCAGGAGAACTGGCAAAAGCCGCGTTCAACAACGGCTATGAAGCCTATGGATGGGACATTATTTCCCGTTTCATGGAATTGGCTGAGCGTGATGGGGACGTCTATTTTCTCTATTATCCCGATTCCAAACCCCAGCCCCACGGAGGTCCCAGCGCATGGGGCGCCGCCGCATTGATCAGTGCGGTAGACGAGGATCTTGCGGGAATTGTTGACGCCGACACAGGCTATAAGAAGATCTTCTTCAGCCCCAAAGTCCCCGTGACCTACTACACCGAGCTGCGCTATTTCACGGGCTATGAGAAAACCAATACCGTTGTGGACATCAAATATATCTTGACGGAGGAGGGGATGCGCTATGACATTCTTTCCCCCGCCCGCGCCATCGACGCCCATATTCTGCTGCCCGCCGGCAAGACCTGCAGCAAGCTTCTTATCAACAGCCAAGAGACGGAGTTTACAATCAGCAGTGTGGGCGACTCCAGGTATGTGGATGTCAACTTAGAGGGTATTACGGATAAAACCGTCAGTTATGAAGTTTTGTTTTAAATAATTTTCGATAAAAACTGCTGGATTCAAATAAAATCCCTTCAGCCAAAGGTAACCGCCCCAAGATTAGTGTACATTAAAAAAAAGCTCCCCTAATGTAGGGTGGAAGAGTCAAGCAATAAACTAGCATCGCAATTCC
>JAKOTC010000084.1 GCA_029776465.1 Bacillota bacterium | reverse complement strand
GATCACCCCGTCGGCGCCCTTCAGATTGGCGGGGGGTTCCTTTACCGCCGTTTCCTCCACGGTGATGACCTCCAAGACCTTATCGGAGATCAGCCCCACCTTCTTACCCTGAATATCCGCCACCAGGATCCTGCTGCTCTCCTCCGCCTCCCGAGGGGGCAGCCCGAAGAGCTTCCGGCCGTCCAGAACGGGCAGCAGCTCCCCTCTCAGGCTGCAGAGGCCGTGGATATGCTCCGGCGCGTTGAGGAACTGGGTGATGGAGGGGATCCGGATAATTTCTTTGACATGGGCGATCCGCAGCGCAAATTCCTCTTTGTCCACCCGAAAAACCACCAGCTGGATTTTTCCGTCGCCGGCGGGTTCTTCTTTTTCCTGCTCTTCGCTGTTTACGGATTCCTCTTTCTTTTGCTCTTCGCTGTTTACGGATTCCTCTTTCTTTTGCCCTTCGCTGTTTGCGGATTCCTCTTTCTTTTGCCCTTCGCCGCCGGCGAACTCCTCTGTCCCCGCCGGCAAAGCCGCAGCATCCCCGGCCGCCCGGGCGGGGGCGTTCGCCGCCTCCTGCCCCTGAAGGAAAAGCTCCTTTTCCGGTTCCGCCGCTGCCGCCGGATCTGCCTTGGGGCCGGCCTTTTCTTCCAAAGCCATCTCGGCCTTCTGTTTCTTCTCCGACATTTCCCGTTTGATTTTATCCAGATTGCCCTGTTTTTTGGGGCTATTTTTTCTTGCCATTGCTCCTCGCCAGCCTTTCCACGATTTGCTCAAACTGCCGGGAAGCCTCCCGGTCATATTCATAAACGGTTTTTCCCAGCTTCCCGCTCTCGGTAATCCTGACCCTCCGCTGGATGGGCTCCGTCACGATGTCGGCATCCGCAAAAAACTCCCGGATAAATTCCAGGTTTTCTTTTCCCTCGCTGGTCCGCTGGTCATACATATTGGGCACCACCATCCGGACCATCCCCGCGTCCAGCCCCAGGTCCGAGAGGTATTCATAGATATTGCCGACGGCCCTGACGGCGGCGGCCTCCACCTGAACCGGCACAATGACCCCGTCCACAAAATACAAAACCGCATCATTGATTCTGCTCCGCTGGGGCCCGCAGTCCACAATCACCCGGTCATAGCCCAGCTCCTCCAGGCCCCTGAACTTTTCATGGAGAAAGCGGCTCACATCGGGTTCCCTGTACAGGGCCGCATTGACCCGGTCAAGGCGGGCGGAGGGCAGCAGGTCCAACCGCTCCCTCGCGGGAAGGATGCAGTCGGAAAGCCCGACCTCCCCCCGGCCCATCAGAATCTCATAAAGACTTTTATCATAATCCTCCGAGGAAAACCCCAAAAAAAGGCTTGCGTCGTTCTGCCCGTCCATATCGATGAGCAGCACCCTTTCCCCCCGGAGGGCAAGGCCGTGGGCAAGATGCACCGCAAGGGTGCTTTTGCCCACCCCTCCCTTGTTGTTTAAAACGGCAAACTTCCGAAGCCTTTCATCCATCCGGTTAGCCTCCCTTTCACCCGATTCATTTTTCCGCCAGCTGCAGGATGTCCGCCGGGTTCAAAATCAGAACCACCTTCCCGTTCCCCAGCAGGGTGGAGCCGGAGATGCCGGGAATGGAGGCCAGCTGGCCCTCCAGGGGTTTCACCACAAACTCCTGTTCGTTTTTCAGCCTGTCCACCACAATGGCGAAATTCTCCGCCCCGTTGGAGAGGATCACCGCGTTCATCTCCTCCTGCCGGGAATCCGCCCCGCCTGCGGCGAAAATCCGGCCCAGCCATTCCACCCGGATGACCTCTCCTCTTAAATAGGTAAAGCTCTTTCCGTTGAATTCATGGATGCTGCTGGAATTAATTTTAACCGTTTCGACAATATACTCCAAAGGAATGATATAGCTTTCTCCCGCTGTCTCCACCACCAGCCCTCGGGAAACGGCCAGGGACAGCGGCAGCTGAATCGTCATTTTGGTCCCTTTGTCCACTTCGCTTTCGATCTTGATGGTTCCGCTGATTTTTGCGATATTGCTTCTGACAATATCCATTCCCACGCCCCGGCCCGAGATCTCGGTCACCTGCTTGGCGGTGCTGAAGCCGGGCAGGAAGATCAGGTTCAACAGCTGGCTGCGGCTCATCCTCTCCGCATCCCCCCGGGTGAGGAGTCCCTTCTCGACGGCTTTTTCCTTCAGCCTCTCCGCGTCCATTCCCTTGCCGTCATCCTCGATTTCGATAAACACATGCTTATTCTTGTTATAGGCTTTCAAAGTAATTTTCCCTGTTTCGGGCTTTCCCTTAGCCAGCCGCTCCTGGGGGCTCTCGATGCCGTGGTCGGCGGCGTTGCGGATCAAATGGACCAGGGGGTCGCTGATGCTTTCGATGATGGTCTTGTCAATCTCAGTGTTCTCCCCTTCCATCTGAAGCTCCATTTTCTTGCCCGTGCTCTGGGCAATGTC
>JAKOTC010000083.1 GCA_029776465.1 Bacillota bacterium | reverse complement strand
GAATCTGCTCTTGTTTTCGGTGGAGATGATAATACTCCTGACAGAGCTGCTCATACTCATCGCAGCAAGCCATATAGTCGCATTCCAGATAACAGCCGCCTTCTGCAAGGGACTCATAAATTTTTCGATAGATTTGGCCTTTCTTTTCATAGAAAAAGTGATGAAGAGTCATGAAGGAAATGACACAGTCATAGCGTTCATTTTCAAAAGGATAGACGGTATAATCCGCCTCAATCAGCCGAAGGGCTTTGTCCGGATGCTTTTCCTTTAGTTTGTCCAGATAAGATTTGGTCAGGTCAATGCCGGTTACCTGAAGGTCGGGATGGAGCCGGAATATTTCATCCAGCTCGAGCCCGGTGCCGCAGCCCAGGTCCAGCAGGGTCTTTGTGCTGTTTGGCACTAACCCCGCAAAATCATGGTATTCCTCCGCCCATTGGCCCAGATGAACGGATTCATAGATATCAATCCGATTGGAGAAAAAATTCTGCATCTCTTCCGCCGGGGTATGGGCGCTTTCCTCCAGCCATTTTCTCAGTTCTGCCAAGCGGCCTTGGATTTCGTTTTGATCGGGATAATGTATCTGCATAAGGATATTCCTTCTTTCGTTTTTCAATAAGCTCATGGTATCGCCTTCTTGGATTTCTGTCAAGTATCTGCCGACTTAAATGATTTTAAACGACAACTGAAATTACCAGCGCAAAACCTTGACATTCCGGCAAAAAAAGCATATACTAACAGTAAAACAGTGACGGAGACGAGTAGGCTGTTTTCTTTTGTTCAGAGAGAAAGCGCCATTGTGCTGAAAGCGCTTTTACAAAAGGATAGCCGAAAACCCCTCCCGAGTTGCTGCCCCAAAATCCGATACCGGATGAGTAAGCGCAGACGTTGCCGGCGTTAACGGAGCAAGAGTGGCGAATGGCATATTCGCAATCAGGGTGGAACCGTGAGAGATTCTCTCACCCCTGCGGCCCAAAGGCCTGGGGTGGGGGATTTTTGTTTTATCGAAGTTTCAGTGCCGGTCCGGCACAGAAAGGGATGTATGTATGATTAAAGTCACGCTTAAAAATGGAAACATCATGGAATTGGAAGGCCCCAAAACCTGCGGTGAAGTGGCCGCCGCTATCAGCGAGGGCCTGGCGCGGGTAGCTATGGCTGCTGAACTGAACGGAGAGGTTGTGGACCTGCGGACCGTGATCGACAAGGATTGCGCTCTCTCCATTTTGACTTTTGAGGACGAGGGCGGACGCCGCACCTTCCGTCATACCGCCTCCCACATCCTGGCGCAGGCAGTAAAGCGCCTGTATCCCGATGTCAAGCTGACCATCGGTCCCTCTATTGACAATGGTTTTTATTATGATTTTGACACCCCGCCTTTTACTGCGGAGGACTTGGAAAAGCTGGAAGCCGAGATGAAAAAGATCGTCAAGGAAGACCTTCCTATCACTCGCTTCACCAAAACCCGAGAGGAAGCCATTGCCTTCTTCGAGGAGAAGAATGAACCCTATAAAATCGAGCTGATTCAAGAATTGCCCGAGGGAGAGGAAATCTCCTTCTATCAGCAGGGTGAGTTTATTGATCTTTGTGCCGGTCCGCATCTGCCCCGTACGGGTATGGTGAAGGCTTTCAAGCTGACCTCCGCCACCGGCGCTTACTGGCGCGGAGATTCCAAGAACAAAATGCTCTGCCGGGTTTACGGCACGGCCTTCCCAAAGGCTTCTCAGCTGGAGGAATATCTCACCCAGCTGGAAGAGGCCAAAAAGCGGGATCACAACAAGATCGGCCGCGAGCTTGAATATTTTACTACCGTGGAGTATATCGGTCAGGGGCTGCCCATCCTGATGCCCAAGGGCGCCAAGGTGATTCAGATTCTCCAGCGCTTTGTGGAGGATGAGGAATACCGCAGGGGTTATCTGTTGACCAAAACGCCCTTTATGGCCAAAAAGGATCTGTATAAAATCTCCGGTCACTGGGATCATTACCGGGAAGGCATGTTTGTTCTGGGAGATGAGGAAAAGGACGATGAAGTGTTTGCCCTCCGTCCCATGACCTGCCCCTTCCAGTTCCAGGTCTATCTGGCTCGGATGCGCAGCTATCGTGAGCTGCCCATGCGGCTGAGCGAAACATCCACTCTTTTCCGCAATGAAGCCTCGGGTGAGATGCATGGCCTGATCCGTGTTCGCCAGTTTACCATCTCCGAGGGACATATCGCCTGCCGCCCAGACCAGCTGGAACAGGAATTCTCCGACTGTGTCGACCTGGCCCGCTATATGCTGAAAGCGGTGGGATTGGATGAAGACGTTTCCTATCGCTTCTCCAAGTGGGATGAAAACAACAAGGAGAAGTACATCGGCAGTGCCGAGCAGTGGGAAGAGGTTCAAAACCGGATGCGCGAGATTTTGGATGACCTGAACATTCCCTATACAGAGGCCGCCGGTGAAGCCGCTTTCTACGGTCCCAAGCTGGACATTCAGATTAAAAATGTCCATGGCAAAGAGGATACGCTGATTACCATTCAAATTGACTTCCAGCTGGCTGAACGGTTCGGAATGGAATATATCGATGCGG
>JAKOTC010000082.1 GCA_029776465.1 Bacillota bacterium | reverse complement strand
CTTCAACGATGTGCACCATTTCAGCAGGACTTTTACCAAAGTCGAAGGGGTGCCGCCCTCTGTCTTCCGCAGTATGGCCACCGGGGCGGAAAGGCTGTTGTTCGAGGATCATTTCACCGATGCGGCACAGACGGAAAAATGGTGGAGCGTGAGGCATGGCGCCGGCCTCAATACGCCGAGCCATATGCCTTTTTATAATGATCTGTTGACCATGCGTGACAGCTGCCTAGTCATGAAGGCGCCCGGCGAAAAGGAATGGGGTTCGCTGATTTTAAAGCCCGACGCCCTGAACGGCGAGGCGCTGAAAAATTACGTGGTCGAATGCCGGCTGACCTTGCAAAATGTGCAGGATCCTATCAACGAAAAAATCGGCATCGTGCTGAGAACGGGCTTTTTTGATCGCATTTTGTTTGTTTACCGCCTGCAAGGATTTGCCTCCTTCAGCCGGGTCGATCCTGAACGGGAAGTGACCCTGGCACATCCGGTGGGCTTTGTCCCGGCGGAAGGGCAGATGATCGAGGTGCGCCTGGAGGTGAGAGGCGAGCATGTCGGCAGCCATGTCAGCTTTTATATAAACAACGAGTTTGTCGGCGCCCGCAGGTTCTCCTTGCTTCAGGGGGCGCAGCAAATTGGCCTATATGTCCACCTGGCGGAAGGGGTGTTTGATTATTTCCGGGTGACGAATCTTTATTGACCTTCCTGGCTATCCCGGCTATCCCTGGCTATCCCCGGCCAGACCCGATCAGCAATCACGCTGCTAAAACAGCACTTGCGTTTTGTACACCGAATCACGCGTTTCTTGCAAAGGAAACATCGCTCCGGCACAGAAAGAAAATTATTATCAAAAAGTATTAGAAATGCAAATGTTTGCCAATATGCTTGGCAGAGAGCATTTCAAAAAAGAAAGGTGGGTTACAGATGCGCAAGTGGTTGGTAAGCGTGATAGTCTTGGTCTTGGTATTGGGTTTAGGATTGGCCGAGGCGCGCACGACAATTACCATGTGGCACACTTGGGGTGCGGGGACGCAGAGAGATAAAGTGGTCCGTACCATAGTGGAAGCCTTTGAAAAGGCGCATCCGGACATTAAAGTCGACGTGGTACCGAATACAGGGGCCAATTCGGCCGAAGCCCGGCAGAAATACATGGTGGCGGCGGCAGCCGGGGTGCCGCCCGATGTGGCTATTCTGGGCGGCCTGGATCTCGAGTGGATTGAAAATGGCCTGATTCAGCCGCTCACTTCTTTCTTCAAGCGTGACGGTCTGGACAAAAACTACTTTTTCCCCGGCACCTGGGAAGCGATGAGCTATAACGGCGATCAATGGGCGCCTCCCGTCTCGTTGGAGCTCACCACCCAGATGATGGCCATCAACATAGATATGTTCAGCGAAGCCGGTCTGGATGCCAACCAGCCGCCGGAGACGGTCTATGATCTGGAAACGGCCAACCGCAAGCTGACGATTATTGACGACAGCGGTAAGATCAAGCGGGTGGGGATGTTCCCGTTTTCCATCTATGGCGAATGGAACGCCTTCAACCAGTGGGCGGCGCGTTTCGGCGCGGTGTTCGCGGTGGAGACCCCCAACGATCCACGCTGGAACATCAATACCCCGGAGACCCGGGCGGCCCTGAACT
>JAKOTC010000081.1 GCA_029776465.1 Bacillota bacterium | reverse complement strand
GCAGAAAGCCTGGTCAGTCACGGGTTTACCTTTGAATATGAATTTCATGCTCTCTCCTGGCTGGTTCCTCGCAAATGGTTTGAAACCAAGCCGGAATGGTTTAGAATGAATGAAAACGGAGAGCGCGTCAGCGATTTTAATATCTGCCCCTCCAATCAGGAGGCGCTGGCCTATTTGAGAGAACGGTCGGCAGAACTGGCCGCACAGCTTCCCTATAACAGCAACCGGTATTTTTTCTGGCTTGACGATGTTCGAAATGCCTCCTGCCATTGCGAGCACTGCAGGGATTTAAGCCCCTCAGACCAAGCATTGATTTTGCATAATCATATCCTGGAAGGGGTTCAGAAGCATAACAAAGAAGCTACCGCCTGCTATCTTGCCTATCAGGACACCATTCCTGTGCCCAAAAAGATTCGTCCCAATCCGGGAATCTTTTTGGAGTATGCGCCGATTTTCCGAAACTCCGCCATTCCCATGAGTGACTCCAGCTGCCCGGAGAATGTGAAAGAAGCCTCCCATATTGATGAGCTGCTTCAATTTTTCGGAAAAAAAGACAGCCAGGTGTTGGAGTACTGGATTGACAACTCCAGGTTCTGCAACTGGACTTATCCCTTGAAGAAGATGGAGATCAACCTTGACGTGATACGAGAGGATGTCCGTTTTTATATGAGCAAAGGCTTTTCCTCGGCCACAAGCTTTGCCTGCTATCTGGGCGAGGATTATGCCAAAGAGTTCGGAATCCCGCCCATCAGGGAGTACGCTCAGGCTCTCAAAGGTGAATAATTAATAAAAATCCGGCGTATGCGAGTCCATGCGTCGGATTTTTTATTTTTATCATCCGTCTAAGCAAGGGGGATCAGCCCCCGTATTCCTCGTCCAGAAATCGTCGGAGACGCTGTGCGGCGCTTTCGCTCATCCCTTTGACCGCCGCCAGTTCTTCCACGCTTGCTTTCTTGATGTTTTCAAAGGTTTTAAAATGCTTCATCAAAAGCTGGATTCGTTTGGGGCCGATGCCATCCACCTGGGCCATCACCGAATGGAGATTGCGGTTGCTGCGGCGGGTTCTGTGATAGCCAATGGTAAATCGGTGGACCTCCTCCTGAATGGTAGAAACCAGGGTAAAAGCCCCGCGATCCTTTTTGATTTCGATTTCCTGTCCCTCCGGAGTGACCAGGGCGCGGGTGTGGTGATGGCTGTCTTTGACCATGCCCAGCAGGGGAATATCCGAAAGCCCCAAATCCTTCATCACCCCGTAAAAAGCGGAAACCTGCCCTACGCCGCCGTCCACCAAAATCAGGTCGGGGCGGGTGCCAAAACCCTCCGCAGGGTTCTCCTTTTTAATTTCCTCCAGATAGCGTGTAAAGCGTCGGGAAGCCACCTCCCGCATGGAGGCGTAATCGTCCTGTCCCTCAAAGCCCTTAATCACGAACTGCCGATAGGACTTTTTATAGGGCTTGCCCCGGCGAAAGACCACCATACCGCCCACATTGTCCGAACCGGCGGTGTTGGAGATATCATAGGCCTCGATATAATCAGCGGGGGCGGGAAGACCGATCAGCCTGGAAAGCTCGCTGACCATCTTGTATTCACGGCCTTTGTCCTCAAACAACAGCAGGCTTTCCTGAGCGTTCTCGGCAGCCATTTTGACCAGATTGGTGTTTTCACCCCGCTGAGGGACGATAATCTTAACCTGGTTGCCCCGCTTTTCACTTAAAAAGTTGGACAAAAGCTCCATATCTGCAGACGGGCCATCCAACAGTATGGTTTTCGGGATTTCCACCCGGTCTGCATAATATCCCAGGATGAATTCGCTTCGCAATTCAGCGGCATCTGCATTCTCCTCAAGACGGTCCTCGATGATATACTGGTC
>JAKOTC010000080.1 GCA_029776465.1 Bacillota bacterium | reverse complement strand
GGGATTGGCCCGGATGAACTGGAATTATACGGCCCTTATAAAGCCAAGCTCAGCGACAAACTGGCCGAGCGGGTTGCCAATAATCCGGATGGGAAATTGATTCTGGTCACTGCCATTAACCCCACTCCGGCCGGTGAGGGCAAAACCACAACCACCGTTGGCTTGGGCATGGCCATGCAGAAGCTGGGCAAGCGTTCTCTGATTGCCCTGCGTGAGCCCTCCTTGGGTCCCGTCTTCGGGGTAAAAGGGGGAGCGGCAGGAGGCGGATATGCCCAGGTGGTTCCCATGGAGGATATCAACCTTCATTTTACGGGCGATCTGCACGCCATTACCTCGGCGAATAATCTGCTTTGCGCCCTGATCGATAACCATCTTCAGCAGGGTAATGCATTGAAACTGGATCCCCGCACCATCAGTTTCAAGCGGTGCATGGATATGAACGACCGGGCCCTTCGCAATATCGTGGTGGGTTTGGGCGGAACGGTGGACGGAATTCCTCGGGAGGACGGCTTCAATATTACCGCAGCCAGCGAGATCATGGCAATTCTCTGCCTTTCGGAAAACCTGTCCGACCTGAAAAAGCGGCTGGGGGATATCCTGATTGGATTTACCTATGACAAAACCCCTGTTTACTGCAGGGATCTCGGTGCGCAGGGTTCGCTGACGGCGCTGCTGAAGGATGCCATTAAACCCAATATTGTTCAGACCCTGGAGGGCACTCCCTGTCTGATGCACGGCGGGCCTTTCGCGAATATTGCCCACGGGTGCAATTCGTTAAGAGCCACCCGGCTGGGTTTGAAGCTGGCCGATTACTGCATCACTGAGGCGGGTTTCGGCGCAGATCTCGGCGCCGAGAAGTTTTTTGATATCAAGTGCCGCATAGGCGGTCTCAAGCCTTCTGCGGTAGTGGTCGTGGCGACAGTACGGGCATTAAAATACAACGGCGGCATTCCAAAGGCCGACCTGGCAGTTCCCAATCCGGAAGCGGTGGAGCGGGGCGTATGCAATCTGATCGCCCATATTGAAAATATTAAGAAGTTCGGTCTGCCTGTTGTGGTGGCGCTGAACCGTTTCCACACCGACAGTGAGGAGGAAATGGCGGTTATTGAGAGACATGCCCTTGCCGCAGGCGCTGATTTCGCCCATTGTGAAGGCTTTGCCCGGGGCGGGGAAGGAGCCGTTGAGCTGGCCCAAAAGGTGATCCGGGCCGCCGAGAAGGAATCGGATTTCAAGCCCTTGTACCCTTCTGAGTGGAGCATTGAAGAAAAAATTTGCAAGATTGCCCGGGATATTTACGGTGCCAAGGATGTCTGCTTTGAGGAAAAAGCCAAAAAGAGCCTGGCTCAGATTCAGGCGCTGGGGCTGTCCGGTTTGCCGGTTTGCGTTGCCAAAACCCAATACTCCCTTTCTGACAATCCCGCATTGCTGGGCCGTCCTCAAGACTTTGCCCTGACGGTGCGCCAGCTTCGGATTTCCTCAGGTGCCGGCTTTATTGTTGCGCTGACCGGCGAGATTATGACCATGCCCGGCCTGCCCAAGGTTCCCGCCGCCATGTCCATTGATGTGGACGAAAGCGGGAAAATTACCGGATTGTTTTAAAGAAACCACGGATTGATGATGGATTGAAAACGTTGACTGAAAGGTTGTGTGCCCCAACTGCTTTGGTCAGCGTTTTCTGTAATATCCGTTCAATAAAATATGACTTTGAAAGGAGATGCCAGTATGAAAATTAGCCCGGAAAAATTGTTATCCATGAGTGAGAGAATCAGAACAAGCTGTAAGATTGACCCGGAGCTGTATGCCAAATATGAAGTGAAACGAGGACTTCGGGATATCAGCGGTGAAGGCGTGCTGGTGGGATTGACTGACATCTCCGAAATCCATTCCCATCTGCTGGACAGCGGGGATTATATCCCCTGCGAGGGAAAGCTGTATTATCGCGGCATTGATG
>JAKOTC010000079.1 GCA_029776465.1 Bacillota bacterium | reverse complement strand
GCGATAGCCCGCCAGCTTTTTGGTCAGCGCCTTTGCCGCATGCCTGTTCCACCTGGACTCGCCGGTCATGTCAAAGGAATAGATATAAAAGCCGTTGCCGATTTCCACCAGGGGCAATTCGATTTCCAGCTCTTCATCGATGCGTATTTTCCAGACATCGGGCCAATTTGCATTGGACATTCTTGTTCCTTCCTTCCCGGAGAAATATAACCTATTTTTACACCAAACCGACGTAGGAACCGAAATAACGGGTTAAAATGCCTGCCACCATGCCGATGAAGGGGTTCTTGGACCACGCCGTGACGCCAAGGGCAATGTAACCGCTCATGGGGTGGTCGGAGCCCGCCACCGCGCTCAGATTGGGGGCAAAGGTGAGGGCAAAGCCAATCACCAGCAAAAAGCCGGCAATGCTCTGGCTGGGCAGATACTTACCCAGCCGGTCCACCACGCCCACCAAAATTAAAATACCGGTGGTGAACATGAAAACGATGCCGCAGGCGACCGGCCAGGGAGCTCCCGCCGTACCGGAGATGATGGCTTCAATGGGAGGCCCTCCGAATAGGGAGCTGGGAAAGTCGGCCAACGAGTTGATGATGGAAAGGTAGTCAAAGTTTTGGGTGGTGCCGGCAATGCTTGCGGTAATTCCGCCAAAGGAAATATTGGCGCCGATGTTCAGCATCACCAAGCTCAAAGCGCCCAAAATAACCGTTGCGTTGATTCTGGGCTTGATAATTTTAAAGTCCTGCCAGTACTCTTTTTTCCAGAAGCGCCATTCGCTGCTCATCTGCAAAGGCTCCCGCCCCTCTTCGATGGAGGCGGAGATGTCCACTCTGCGCTTTTGCAGCAGCAAAAAGTCGGCGGTGGATACCATCACCGAGATGAAGATGGTCCACACAACCTTGTTGGGGCTGTTGTAGAAAACAGCATAGGCGACAATGGCTGCGACAATGGAAACCAGGGAAGTGCGCTTATCCTGATTGAACATGTCCAGCGACACGCCGGCCAAAATTAAACCAACGCCGCTCATCATGCCGGAAATAATCGCCACCCCTGCAAAGTCGGAAATTTTAGTGATTCCGCCGCAGGCAGCGATAATGATCATGAAGAGCGACGCAAGGAGTATCGAGCTCACATTGTCTCTGATATTCTTTTTGACGCTGGCCACGGTGATGGTTTCCGCCTGGGCGGAGATAGGAGTGACCGAGCCGGTCAGCAGGTTGCCGAATCCCCCCACCAGGTAGGCGAAACCTGCCGGCTTTAACGCAAAGCCCCGAGCCTGCGCATAAAGAAGCTGAGGCACCCCGTTGATGATGACCGCCACGACCGCAAGAAGAAATGGGCCGAGATTCCTGAAAAATTCCATACGCTTTCCCCCTTTTGCAGATTAACGTAATAAATATATCACCGTTCGGCCAAACGGGACAAGTAGTAGATATACTAAAATGTTGGATGAAAAACCCAAATGATTTGATCAGGGCGTAAATCGTTCACTTCCGTTATGTTAACTCATTTGCTGTTAAAAATGCGGCGGCTTCAACGAAAAGCGGGATGTTATGCCGTCCCTTTCATAAGAGCCTCCAGTTGTTTCTTGGATTTTTTATCTAACATCTTGCCGGAAAGCGCGCGAAAGATAAATTCGTCTATTGCGTCGGCTGAATCTTGCCGCCGAATGGCCAATAAAACCTTCAGGATATCCACCAGTATGGAGTTTCGCATGGTCTCCTTTACTTCCGCAAGATCCAAAGACATGAGGCTGGAAGCGATTTTTTCACCCAGTTTCGGTTTGGCGGAGGCAATTTTCCCAAGGGATTGAATACACTGGCGCACGGTGATGGGCTTTGGGTCGTGGAG
>JAKOTC010000078.1 GCA_029776465.1 Bacillota bacterium | reverse complement strand
TGGCATCATGGGAGCGGTGGAAGGCCCGGTTGTGATGAAAGGCCTTCGAAGGAACAGTTTACAGGGAGACCGGGCGCTGGCCGATATTCTCAAGCAGTTCGGAGCCGTGATCGAGCAGGGGGAGGACACCCTCACCGTGAGAAGGGGGATTCTGAAAGGCATTGAGATTGATGCCGGGCAGATTCCCGACCTGGTTCCCGCCCTGGCGGTTCTCGGCTGTTTTGCCGAGGGGGAAACCCGGATTGTCAACGCCGTCCGTCTCCGTTTAAAAGAAAGCGACCGGCTGGCCACCACCTGCGCAGGGATAGCAGCCTTAGGAGGGAAGGCTGCGGAACTGCCTGACGGACTTTGCATTCAAGGAACCGGCTTGCGAGGGGGAAGGGCCAAGGGGGCTAATGATCACCGAATTGTGATGGCCCTGGCCGCAGGGGCCTGTTTTGCGGACGCCCCCAGCGAGATCGACGATGCTCAGAGCATTGCCAAATCCTACCCTGGATTTTTCGAGGATTATAAATTGGTTGGAGGAAAAAGTGATGTCATCGATTTGGACTAACGGAGGACTTTCTCTTTCCCTCTTTGGGGAGTCTCACGGTCCCGCAGTGGGGGCTGTGCTGGACGGGCTCCCGCCCGGCCGGGAAATTGATTTGAACGCCCTGAACCGCCTGATGCTTCGCCGCGCACCGGGCAGAAGCACCCTTTCCACCCCCCGAACCGAGGCTGATATTCCGGAGATCCTCTCAGGGTTATACAATGGGAAAACCACCGGCGCACCGCTGGCTTTAATTATTCGAAACACCGACACCCGGTCGGGGGATTACGCCGAGTTTACCAATAAGCCCCGTCCCTCCCACGCCGATTATACCGGCGCCATTCGGTACCGGGGTGTCAATGATCCCCGGGGCGGGGGACATTTTTCCGGACGTTTGACCGCTCCTCTGACAGCCGCGGGGGGGATCTGCCTTCAGATCTTATCTCAGCAAGGCATTGAGATTGCCTCTCATTTATACGCTGTGGGGCATGTGACCGATCGTCCGTTCGGCAAAGAGGATGATTTTCAAGCCATTCGGCACAATCTTGAGGAGTTGGGCTTGCCGGTGATTAATCCTCTGGTGGCCGCTCAGATGAAGCAGGAAATCGAAGGAGCGCGAAGAACACAGGACTCGGTAGGCGGCATTATAGAGTGCCGAGTGGATGGGGTGCCCGCCGGAATCGGTTCTCCCATCTTTGGCGGAGTGGAGAATGTTCTTTCCTCCATTCTCTTTGGGATTCCGGCGGTGAAAGGCGTTGATTTTGGCATCGGCTTCGAAGGCGCTACCCTTTACGGTTCTCAGCACAATGATCCCTTTACGGTGGAGAATGGCCGGGTAAAGACCAAGACCAACCATGCCGGAGGGATTAACGGGGGTATCACCAACGGGATGCCGCTGGTGTTCCGGGCGGTTTTCCGCCCCACTCCCTCCATATCCTCCCCCCAGCAAACGGTGAATCTGACCACTATGCAGGAGGAAATGCTGGAGATTAAGGGGCGCCACGATCCCTGTATTCTTCCCAGAGCTTCCGTTGTTGTGGAAGCAGCTGCGGCCATTGCCATCTTATCGATGCTGGGGGAAGCTCTATGAATATTGATCAATTGAGAAATGAAATCGACCAAATCAATGAACAGATCACCGAGCTGCTGGTGAAGCGGATGAAGGTTGTGGCCGAGATTGCGGAATATAAGCATGAAAAGGGGCTGCCTGTTTGCAACCCGGCACGGGAACAGTCGGTTTTGAATCAGGTGCAATCCCTTGCGGGAGAATATGCTCCTTATGCCAAAACCCTCTTTACCACCCTGATGCAGATGGCAAAGCAGCATGAGTATTCCGCCTTCTGTCGTAAAGAGTCTCAGATGGAGACGGCTTGCTTCAATATCCGAAAAGTTGCCTGCCAGGGCGTTGCGGGGGCCTATTCCCACCAGGCTGCAATGAAGCTTTATCCCCATGCGGAAATCCTCTTTTATCCTGACTGGGAGAGTGTGTTTATCGCGGTTCGGGAAGGGGAGGCTGATATGGGGGTACTTCCCGCTGAAAATTCCTCCGCCGGATCGGTGGTGGAGATCAGCGAGCTGCTGGTGAAATACGGTTTTTATATCAAGGAAGCCTGCAGCCTCGGCATCGGGCACTCCCTTCTGGTCAAGCCGGGTCTGGAGATGTCCCGGATTACAAAGGTGCTTTCCCACCCTCAGGCGCTTAATCAGTGCAAGGACTATATTGCCAAAAACCTGCCTCATGCCGAGGTGATCGCGGTATCCAATACGGCCGAGGCCGCCCGGATGGTGTCACAGGACGGGGAAAAAACCGCCGCCATCGCCTCGGAGGTCTGCGCAGGCTTATACGGTCTTGAATCACTGGCGGAGAATATAGCCCCCCAAAACAACCGCACCCGCTTTTTTGCGGTATCCCCCCAGAGCGGAATCCTTCCCGGTGCGGACAAAGTCAGCATACTCTTCACGCTGCCCCATGTAGAAGGCTCGCTTTATACCGCTCTGGTTCCTTTTGCCTGCGCCGGACTGAATCTGACGAAGCTGGAATCCAGACCCTATCGCGGCCGGGATTTCGAATATAAATTTTTTCTGGACTTCTTGGGAAGCTTGTCGGACCCCTCTGTCATGGCCGTGATTGAAATGTGCCGGCAGGAGCTTCCTGAAATGAAAGTGCTGGGGAACTATACCGAGCATCGTTTTTAAATACTTAAATCAAAAAGCCGTTCAAAACCGAACGGCTTTTTGAATAAAGGGGCATGTCTTTGTCATTTTTATGCGCCAAGCGGCATATGATTTTCCAAAAGGAGTGATCCTGATGGATGATAGAGAGCTGAACTCGATTGCGGAAAGCCCCGCTGAACTTGCGGTTTTAAAGAAGCTGTTAAATCTTTTAAGCCAGAACCCGCAGCTTTTGCAAAATTCCGATGAAAAGAAGGCGGAAGAGGATCCCTATGTAAATCTTCTCATGGCATTGAAACCATTTTTATCTCCCCGGCAGGCAGAGCGGCTTCCCAAGGCCATAGAACTGGTTCGTTTTCTGCAAAAAGGGGAGGGAGGCCAATAACATCGAACGGAGGTGCCAAGCCGATTAGCGGCAGGCTTGGCCATTCCTTTAAGCTTTCAGGGAAAGGCGGTTATATCAGTGAGAAAAGATTTAGACGATAACGAACTGATTAAAATGCAGCAGGAAGCAATCCGGCGTGTGCAGGAGATGCAGAAAAAAGCCAGGCTGACATTTGAGGAATCTCAATTGAAAGCACCTCCCCTGAACCATCCGCCGCAGCATCCCCAGGATGATCATACGCAGGCGAAAAACTTCCCGCCGCTCCCTGTGGCGGACGGAAGCACTTTGCATATGATAGCGGGCTTGCTGTTGGAGGGGAAGCGGGACCCGATCTTAGCGGCCGCGTTGGCATATCTGGGGGCATGAGTTTTATACATAATAATATTTATAAGCTTACTATAATAAAAACAAATGAGCAGCGTATAAAAACGCTGCTCAAAATTTATATGCGGTAAATAATTGGCCGTTTTTGAACCATATTATTATATGGAACTAAGCGGTCTTTTTTTCGACTTCCATCAGCTTGGAAATCTCATCTTTCCCCATGGCGGCCGGAGCGACCAACTGGAAGGCGTGATTATCATAGACCCAATAGATGATGTTAGGATCTGAATCTTCTCCGTTGCCGTAAACTTCTTCAATGCCATACCAATTGGTCAGTTTAAGCTCTTGCCGAGTTTTGGACAGGTACACATAACCGTCGCCTTCCATTGTCCAGGTAAGAAGGCAGCTATGGGTTTTCCCGTCGGCGGTTTTTACTTCAAGGTTATACGTGACCATTCCTACAATGTCAATGCTCTTCAGCTTAACATTCTCATTGAGAACCGGCATATAATAAACGTCATCCTCAGCGGCGCCTTTTACCCATTTAACGTAGTCATTCAGATTGGTAAATGTAATGGTTTTATTGGTGGTGGCTTTGGGAAGCGATTCCACTTCATCGGTGTTTTCTTGGGAACAGCCCGAGAAGAAGGTCATGACCATTGCCAAAGCCAGAACGATGGTGAATAGGCGAAGAAAGCGTTTCATTATTATCCCTCCAAGCAATAAGCTTGTTCTTTCAAATTACCCGCAGTCATTATATCATCTGGTCTACCGACTGTCAAGCAGAATAGGGACAAGCGGCTTCAAATCTCACAAAACAATCACAAAATAAAGGGGGTGTTTTGTAACAAAGGTAGAAATTCAAATTTTTTCGCTTTTTAGGCTAAAATCCAGAAAAAAACAAGGCAAGACACTTGCATTAGATGGTTACCTATGATATAATAGCCAAGCGACTGCTGTGATATGCGATGAAGCGGGAGGTGGCCGGTCGGGGAAATCCGCCCCGTCTTCTGGCTGACGGCTTTGCCGAAGCCACTAAGGGAAATTTCCGCTGAGTATGTCCGATTTAAAAATTGGGCGAAAAGGTACACAATCCATGCGGCACGGATTTGGCTGCAGGGCACATCTTTTGATGTGTTTGTGCCGGATTATTTATTCCGGTATTTTCTATCGAGGATGGCGAAACACCCGGTAGAGTGTGCAAAAAAGCCCGCCTATATCTTACAAGGAGGCGATTATAATGGCAGTCAATGAGAAAATCAGAATCAGAATCAAGGGGTACGATCACGCATTGGTAGACGCTTCTGCCGAGCGTATCGTGGAGACGGCCAAAAGAACCGGCGCCAGGGTTTCCGGTCCCGTTCCGCTGCCCACCGAGCGTGAGGTAATCACCATTCTCCGCGCTGTTCATAAGTACAAAGACAGCCGCGAGCAGTTTGAGATGAAAACCCACAAACGTTTGATCGACATTCTGCAACCCACTGCAAAAACCATGAATACCCTGAAAAATCTTGAGCTTCCCACTGGTGTGGAGATTGAAATCAAGCTTTAACCGGCAGGGTCATGTTGGCGGAAACACCGTCAACCAATAGCCAAAAGGAGGAAGAGTTATGAAAAAAGGAATCATCGGTAGAAAAATTGGCATGACTCAGTTTTTCACCGAAAGCGGTAAAGTGATTCCGGTCACTGTCATCGAAGCCGGACCATGCCCGGTCGTTCAGAAGAAGACAGTTGAAAACGAAGGATACGATGCGATTCAGCTGGGATTCGGCGATATTCGCGACAAGCTGGTCAACAAGCCCCTGAAGGGTCACTTTGCAAAAGCAGGAACCGCTCCCAAAAGAGTTCTGAAAGAATTCAGACTGAAAGACTGCACGTTTAATGTCGGCGACATTCTCAAAGCGGATATCTTTGCCGAGGGTGATCGTTGCGACGTGGTCGGCATCAGCAAAGGTAAAGGATATGCCGGTGTTATCAAGCGCTGGAACTTCCATCGCCTTAAGGAATCCCACGGTACCGGTCCTGTCCACAGACATGCCGGTTCCAACGGTGCAAACACCGACCCCTCCCGCGTTATGAAGGGCAAGAAACTGCCTGGCAGACTGGGCGGCGAGCAGGTCACTGTTCAGAATCTTGACATCGTCAAGGTTGACGCCGAAAACAATCTCATCGCCGTCAAAGGTGCCGTTCCCGGTCCCAAGGGCGGTATTGTCTTCATCACCGATACGGTGAAGGCATAAGGAAGGGGGAATTCGAATGCCGAAGGTATCAGTTCTTAATATGCAGGGCGCCAAGGTTTCCGAGATGGATCTTTCCGATGCCGTTTTTGGAATCGAGCCCAACAAAGCGGCGATGCATACCGTCGTCGTAAATTATCTGGCCAATCAGCGTCAGGGTACACAGTCCACTCTCACTCGTTCTGAGGTTTCGGGTGGCGGCAGAAAACCCTGGAGACAGAAGCATACCGGTCACGCCAGACAGGGTTCCACACGTGCTCCCCAGTGGACACACGGTGGCATCGCGCTGGGTCCCAAGCCCCGTGACTATCGTTACACCATTAATCGCAAGCTGAAGAAGCTGGCCATGAAGTCCGCTCTCTCTGCCAAAGTTGCAGAAGGCAAGCTCATTGTTCTGGACAGCCTGACAATGGATGAGATTAAGACCAAGACCATGGCCGGAGTGCTTAAAGCTATCGGCGCTGACAGCAAAACCCTGATCGTTCTGCCCACTGTTGACGAGAAGGTTATTAAAAGCGCAAGAAATATCGAGGGTGTCACTACTGCACTGACCAACACCATCAATGTTTATGAAATTCTGAAACATGATAAGTTCGTTGTGGTCAAGGATGCAGTTGCCAAGCTTGAGGAGGTGTATGCATAATGGCTAAGACAGCACATGAGATCGTGATTCGTCCGATTATTTCGGAAGCTTCCATGATTGGCGTCGCCAATAAGAAATACACCTTTGAGGTCGCAAAGGACGCTGGCAAGATTGAAATCGCTCAGGCCATTGAGGAGCTGTTTGGTGTTAAGGTTGAGAAAGTCAACACCATGCATGTCCGTGGCAGACTGAAGAGAATGGGTCGTTATCAGGGATATACACCCAGCTGGAAGAAAGCGATTGTCACCCTGAAGGCAGACTCAAAGAAGATTGACTTCTTTGAAGGGATGTTCTAAAACATCCGTCCGGACATCCGGCATGTATGGGGCACAGTTTGCCGCGTGCCTCGCAAAACCGATATGAGGAGAGTGAAACAACATGGCAATTAAAAGCTATCGGCCGGTTACTCCGTCCCTGAGACAGATGACCGTTACCGATTACTCCGTCCTTTCCAAAGTGGCTCCGGAGAAAAGCCTGCTGGAAAACCTGAAAAAGAAATCCGGCAGAAACAGCTATGGACGTATCACGGTTCGTCACCGCGGAGGCGGAAACCGTGTTAAGTACAGAGTGATTGATTTCAAGCGGGATAAAACAGATATGCCTGCCACCGTCAAAACCCTCGAGTACGATCCCAACCGCAGCGCCTTTATCGCGCTGGTTGAGTATACCGATGGAGAGAAAAGATACATCATCGCTCCGGACGGACTTAAAGTAGGCGATACTGTGGTCAGCGGTGCGAATGCCGACATTAAACCCGGCAACGCCCTTCCCCTGGTCAACATCCCGGCTGGTACCTTTATTCACAATATCGAGCTTTATCCCGGCAAGGGCGCCCAGCTGGCAAGAGCCGCAGGCATTATGGCTCAGCTGATGGCTAAAGAAAACGGCTTTGCGCTGATCCGGCTTCCCTCGGGCGAGCTTCGCAATGTTCCCCAGGATTGCATGGCTTCCATTGGCCAGGTCGGCAATATCGATCACGAGAATGTGAACATCGGTAAAGCAGGCCGTAAACGCCACATGGGCTGGAGACCCACTGTTCGCGGTTCCGTTATGAACCCCTGTGATCACCCCCACGGTGGTGGTGAAGGTAAGGCTCCCATTGGCCGTCCGACTCCTGTTACCCCCTGGGGCAAACCCACACTGGGTTATAAGACACGTAAGAAACACCACCGCTCCGACAAGTTCATTGTCAAGCGTAGATCAAAGTAGTAAGGAGGCTG
>JAKOTC010000077.1 GCA_029776465.1 Bacillota bacterium | reverse complement strand
GTCTAAGTGATACTTTTTACGAAGTCTTTCAACAGCGGCTTTTTTCACAATAGACTGACAGTCCGGAACACTCGCCAGCTTGGAATTGAGCGACCATCCTTTCACCGGGAACGCAGCATTTTTAGGAATAAAATCCTCCAAGGGCAGCGCAGCTACCCCGTCAAAAAGCTCTGTAAAGCTTACTGCCTTAAAGCGTCCCAGCACAATATGAACCCGCTGGGGCGTCCGAAGGAGAATGTTCGCACGGGCGATATCTGCCTCATCCCCCTCGAAAAAAACTCTTCCTGTTTCAATCCTGGGGGTTTTCCCCAACTTAAATTTAATTTCGTCAGCCAGTATCCCTTCAAGCCCAAACAAGCAGGGCATCGAAAGCTCTAATTTCATATCCTTTTGCCTTTCCATGCCAAGCGCGGCATTTACGATCTCGCTTATAAAACTCTGGTAACATGCCTTGTCACATGACATCCCATGTTCACTGCAACAGGCAGGCCTGCAATATGGGTGGGGTATGTTTCAATATTCACGGCCAGCGCCGTGGTATCTCCCCCGAATCCCTGAGGCCCTATTCCGCTCCGGTTAATTTGGCTTAAGGCCTCCTCTTCCATCTGAGCGTAAAAAGCATCGCTGTTTCGCAGGTCGATATCCCGGCATAAAGCCATTTTGGCAAGTAAAGCGGAATACTCAAAATCTCCCCCGATTCCCACGCCTACCACAACAGGCGGACAGGGATTTCCTCCCGCTTCCCGAACCGTCTCTACAATAAACCGGATAATATCCTCACGGGTTGCGGCGGGAGTGAACATTTTCAGTTTGCTCATATTCTCACTGCCGAAGCCTTTCGGCGCCACCGTCAGCTTCAAGCGGTCTCCCGGAACCAGTTTCGTATGGATCACGGCCGGAGTGTTGTCCCCGGTGTTTGTTCGGCGCAGAGGGTCGGCGACGATGGAGCAGCGCAGATACCCCTTTTGATATCCTTCCGCAACCCCAAGATTGACCGCTTCTTCAAAATCCCCCTGAATATGCAACTCCTGGCCCACCTCTGCGAAAATGACCGCCATGCCCGTGTCCTGGCAGACAGGCAGGCTTAAATCTCGCGCGGCCTCCATATTTTCACACAATCGGCAAAGCACCTGCCGGGCAGTCTCGTTTTGTTCCTTTTTCCCCGCAGCTTGGATGCCTTCTTCCAATGGCTTGGGCAGTGATAGGTTGGCTTCAATCACCATCTCAGCCACCGCTTTAGTAATTTCTCGTGCATCAATTTCTCTCAGCATCTATATCGCCCCTTCCGAAAATCACACTCTGCGTATTCCATCCACGAAAACCATTTCCGGCTGTGAATGGACTTCGAAAGGGCTGTTTTGAAAGACCAAGAAATCCGCGTCCTTTCCCGGCGCCAAAGATCCGATGCAGTCCACGCCGAGAATCGCCGCCGCATTACAGGTGATCGCGGCCAAAGTCTTCTCAAAGTCCAATCCTTTGGTTGCAACGGACGCAGAGAATGCCAGATATTCGCTGGTCACTTCGGGGTGGTCGGTACAAACCGCTACCGTTAAACCGGCTTCCAACAGTTTTTTGGTGGTTTGGGTCCCTTCAAAATTTCGAAGCTCCGGTTTTGTGCGAGGTCCCAGAATCGGTCCGTTGATCACCTTCGCCCCCTCTTCGGCCAAGATATCCGATATTAAATGCCCCTCCGAACAGTGAACCAGCAAATAGTCCAGATTGAACTCTTTGGCGATTCGAATGGCTGTACAGATATCCGAGGCCCGATGTGCATGGAAATGGGCCTTGGCTTTTCTTTTCAGCAAGGGAATCAGCGACTCGCATTTCATATCATAATCAGGCGGGTCCAGCTCATCGTCATTTTCTGCGGCCTCTTTATCCTCCATATACCGTTTTGCCTCATAAAGCTGCTGGCGAATGAGGGCGGCTTCGCCCATTCTGGTGGTGGGGGTTTGATGCTTCTCGCCGTATACGGATTTAGGGTTCTCACCCAGGGCAAACTTCATTCCCCGAACCTGGGGTATGATCATTTTATCCACAGATTTTCCCCAGGTTTTAATCAGGGCAGTTTGACCCCCAATGGCATTGGCGCTTCCGGGACCGGTCATCACCGCAGTCACACCGGCCGCCAGCGCCTCCTGAAATCCGCGGTCAAAAGGGTTGATACCGTCAATGGCCCGCAGCTGGGGGGTGCAGGGATCAGACATTTCATTAACATCGCCCCCTTCTGCTCCGACCGAATCCTCAATCATTCCCAGGTGCGAATGGGCATCAATAAAACCCGGAACAATCATTTTCCCCTTCAAATCCAGGATATCATCCGAGGTTTCCGGACAAAATTCCATCGGTCCTACAGAGACAATTTTGCCCTTCTGAATGTATAAAAAGCCTGTATCGATCGTCCCCGGCTTGTCCATCGTATAGACTCTGGCATTGGTGAATAGCATACATGCAACATCCTTTCATTGATATGTCAAAATCTGCCCCTTCAATATTCAAATAAGCCTTACGCCTTTACCTGTATACCCATATCAGGAATAATTTATTAATTATTTACAAAAATGTATTGACATTATTTTCTATTTGTGTTATGCTAAATCTGCAACTCCCTTCATTTACCCTTTCACAAACCACTAATCTGATTTAACCTTACCCGCCGGTCAGTTTGACGGCGGTCTTTTTCTTTGCTCAAAGGGATCTATGCATTGAAAAACCCGCAATGGATGCGGGTTTTAAGCAAATCATATTAAGCGGAGCAAAAAAGGGAGAGCCCGCCCAGATATGTATGGGATCATAAATCGGACACAAGCCCTTTATCTTGAGCCGCGTCTGTTATAACCGCCGCGTCTGTTTTCAATGGAACGTTTCAGGTCTGAGATGCGTTCTTCGCTTGACTGCTTAAATTTTGTAAGCATATCCTCAAAAGAGACAGGTTCGGGCTTTTTGGGCGCAGGGGATGTGTTTTCCATCGCCTTCCTGATTGAGAGACCGATCTTGCCGTCTTCACCGATTGTAAGAACCTTCACCTT
>JAKOTC010000076.1 GCA_029776465.1 Bacillota bacterium | reverse complement strand
TGGGGAGCAACTTTGCCGGGCAGGGAGAGAGCATGAACGGTTTTAATCCCTTTCGCGATTGCTGCGGCAAAATCCACTCCGCCCGGCTTGGAGGCCAGATCTATAATCAATGTTTGGGGCTTTAAGGCGGCGATTACTTCTTTGGTGATCACCACTTCCGGCACGGTGTTGATAATCAGGTCAAAGCTTCCCGCCATATAGGCAAGCCGGTCGTAGGTTAGGCCGCTGTAGCCGTAAGCTTTGATCCAGGCTAAATCGGAGGGCTTTCGGGCTGAACAGTAAACATTAACGCCCATGTTGCGCAGATAATAGGTCAGCAGTTTTCCGATCCGCCCGTATCCCGTAACCAGCACCGTCATTCCGTGGAGAGTGGTTTTGGTTTCCCGCATGGCGATCTCAATGGCGCCCTCTACGGTGGGGATGACATTTAAAATTTGAAACTCTTCCCGCTCAAAATAATCCTCGCACCGGATTCCCTTCACTTTGCATTCGGATACAAACCAGCCGGGTATTTTTCCGCCCAGGATGACTTTTTCAGAATCGCACTGTGCGACGATGTCTGAGAGCGGCAAATTTCCCACCGGTGCATTCAGATGGGTGCCATCAGTTGACACGGGAAGGGGCAAAATAAGAACATCGCTGATGCTTAAAGCGGTGGGGAGGTCGCAGCGAAATACGTCGGGGTGAAGGGAACTGCCTTCCTGAAGCACGCTGATGACATTGGCCCCCTCACCGGCTAAAAGGTTTGCCAGAACCTCGAACCGCTCATCTCCTCCAAAGACGGCGTATCTATTATATTTCATAAGTACGTACTCCCTTAATTAAAAAATCCTCATAGGTAAGACCGGTTTTACCGGCACTACATCCTATGAGGAGGAGAGTATTTTGGTGATTGGAACAGAAACCAAAGCCGGAATATTTTTGAATAAAGCCATCAGGGCCTGATGTATACTATGTCAATTCCGGGAGAATGGTGAATCGATATTATTGCAAGTGCCCTTTTAGCTTAAGCGCCAGATCCAGAAGCTTTGTTCTCTCATTTAATTCCGGGCTTTCAATGACATCCTCCAGCAGTCGGTCAAGGGTTTTGCTGATCTCCCGTCCCTGAAATCCGGCAGCGACAAGGTCGCCTCCGCCGATTTTCAGCATGGATCGGTTCCAAGCCTCGCCCTTCTGCAGAATATCTTTTATCTTCTCCCGGCAAGCCTTTGTTTTCTCCCCCATCAGCAGGGAGCGGGCAGTTAAAAGGTCCTCCCAGTTCTCGGGCGCAAGGCGGGAAAAGCGTTTTTTCAAAGCGGAGGGGGAGTCGGGCAGGGGGGGGATAAGCTGAGAATAAAAGGCGCTGCTGCAGAAGGCCAGCTCGTTGCTTAACTTGAGGGTTCTGCTGACGGTCTCGGGGCGAGTGTTCGTCAGAAAACAAAAGGCAGCCAAGCGAAGGGGAATTCTCTTCGGAAGCTCTCCCACCATTTCGGGTTTTGTGATATAATGAAAGCCCAGATGGGCAAAGAAACCTTGATTCACGGCTAAATCCAGCACAAAGGTGAAGGGTTGTTCCAATGTTAACAGCAGCTCTTTTGCAATCCGTTCCACGGGCAGAAGGGGAAGCAGCGGAATGGCTTCTTTGGCCCTTTGCAGAGTGAGCGGGTCAATGGAAAAGCCCAGCCTGGCGGAAAAACGAAAAAGCCGATATACCCTCAATGCGTCTTCGGAGAAACGCACCTGAGGGTCACCGACCGTTTTTAACACTTTATTTTTCAGATCTATGGCGCCGCCGAACGGGTCCAAAAGACCGCAGTTCGGATGGTATGCCATGGCGTTCACGGTAAAGTCCCGGCGGGACAGGTCCGCATTGATATCGGTTTCAAAATGCACCTTGTCCGGACGGCGTCGGTCACTGTATCCCGACTCGCTGCGGTAAGTGGTGACCTCGACGGACATTCCGTTTTCAAAGACAGTGACGGTTCCAAAGCGTCTTCCTCCGGTGTCTACGGCCGAGCCGGGGAACAACGCCAATATTTCATTGGGCGTTGCAGATGTGGCCAAATCATAATCCGCAGGTTCTCTCCCCATCAGCATGTCCCGAACGGCACCACCCACAACAAATGAAGAAAAGCCGGAGTTCTCCAGCTTTTTCATGATATTCTCCACAGCCGAGGGAAGTACGGCCAATGGTTTATTCTTTTGAAGCGTTGTCGGCGAAAGCGGTGTCAGTTTCAGTGGCTTTGGCGGCTGCGGCACTTTCCTCCTGCTCCTTAACCTTTAAATATTGCTCAATAATGGCAGTTTCAATCAGCTTTCTGACTTCGGAATTGATGGGATGCACAATGTCGGCATAAGTATCCACACCGGCCTTGCGGCTGGGCATCGCGATAAAAAGGCGTTCGCCCTCCAGCACTTTAATGTCATGAACGGCAAGCGCATTGTCAATAGTGATTGATACTTTAGCGCGCAGATTACCTTCATTGTACAGCCTTCTGATCTTCACGTCTGTAATGTTCATAATACGACCTCCGTTTTTAAATAATTGTCTTTCTCGGGTCAGCAATTATGATGTCATTTTTACAAGGTTTTATCCCTGCCATTTGCGCGCAGAAGAATAAAAGATTGAGTTAGCTGGAAGGCCGGACCAGCGCAAGTAATTCAATACATTTGATGCATTTGCACAAAATTTGGCCATTACTACGGAAATAATGGAAAAACGCCATTTGAAGCCTTAAAAGCGGGTTTGATAGGGAATAAAGATATATTCCATATCTCCAACATTATTATAGCGAATTCGTTCTGGAATTACAACAGTTAATTGGTATAAATTTATACTAATTTTTTAAAAAATGTTTATTTTTACTTTTAAGGATAATATAATAGAATTATAATACGGAACAGGATGTGGTTTTACGCGTGACTTACTGGCCATTAACAGGCTTTTAGACAATCAGCTCGACAAAGTGATCCATTTTATTGGGATCGGCGGATCGGGGATGTTCCCCCTTGCGGAGATTTTGCATGCCAAAGGGTATCGTCTTTCTGGTTCGGACAACAATCCCTCGGACAATTTGGAGAAGGTGAAGGCCATGGGGATTGAGGTTCGAATGGGACATCATCCGGAAAATGTTGAAGGATGCGGTCTTGTGGTTTACACTGCCGCCGTTTTCGAAACCAACCCCGAGTTGGTCGCGGCCCGGGCTGCCGGAATTCCTACCCTCGGCAGGGCCCAACTGCTGGGCATTGTGGCGGATTCCTTCGAAGGAGCAACAGGGGTCTGCGGCACACATGGAAAGACAACCTCCACCTCTATGCTGACCGAGGTGCTTTTAAATGCAGGGTATGACCCTTCGGCCATCATCGGCGGCAAGCTGGCCTCCATCGGGGGAAGCGGTCGGGTTGGCAACAGCCGGTATCTGGTTTGCGAAGCGGATGAATTTCGGGATACATTCTTAAACATTCACCCTGAGACAGCGGTTATATTAAATGTACAGGAAGACCATTTGGAATATTTTAAAAACCTTGATAATATTATCTCCTCCTTTGCCCGGTTTGCCGGCCAGACCCGAAAAAATGTAGTGGTCAATATGGACGACGAGGGGGCAAGACGGGCGGTGGAAAATTGTCAAACTCCTGTCATTAAGGTGGGAACAGGGGAGGATTGCGATTACCGCGCCCTGAATATCATCCAGGAGGGGCCTTTTGCCCGGTATGACCTCATTCGCCGGGGAGAAAAAATCGGGAGGATTGAAATGTCCATTCCCGGCATCCACCAGGTGCATAATTCCCTCTGTGTGCTGGCGGCTGCCGATTCGATGGGGGTGCCCATGGACAGCGCCATTGAGAGTGTTTGCCGGTTCGGCGGGGCAGGCCGCAGGTTTGAGTTTTTGGGCAAGCTTCACGGGATTACGCTGGCGGATGACTATGCTCACAATCCCAAGGAAATTGAAGTGACCCTTCAAACCGCCAAACAGATGGGATACAAGCGGGTGATTGCGGTTTTCCAGCCGGTGACCTATTCCAGAACAGCCATGATGCTGAAAGAATTTGCCCGGGTCCTCTCCATTGCGGATAAGACCATTTTAACCGAGATCATGGGGTCACGGGAGATCAATACTTATAATATTTATTCCTCTGATCTGGCAGCTTTGATTCCCAATGGGGAATGGTATGACGGGTTTGAGGAGACCGCCGGGCGGGTTGCCGAAATTGCCCGGGAGGGGGATTTGATTTTGACCCTGGGCTGCGGCGACATTTACAAATGCGCCCGTATGATTCTTTCAGAGCTGAAAAATAGAACGGGAGATCAGCTTTAGTAACTGCAGAATAAGATAAAAAAGGGAGGCCACGGCCTCCCTTTTAACAATTTGATAAACTTTCCAAAAAATCAGAATTATTTGTTATTAAGTTGTAAAATTTTACTGAAGGTGTTGTATCTCTCAAAATCCTATTGTATACTGATAACAGCAAATCTGATATTTTAATCGGAAGATTCTTGGCTTTATTCATTATAGTTCGGCCAGGTGTTTCCGATGAAATCTTGCAGGACCGATGGAAAATACCGAGCAAGCGCTTTGAATCAGTCTGCGTTTCCTCTCTGCGATGCCATCCACTTGAAAACGGTTATTGAAAAGTGTACAATATTATTATCAATAATTTAGCAAACCGAATGGAGTGCGGCGGATGATAGAGAAGAAAACCGAACATAAAAAGTCCAAAGTGACCCTGAAGGCGAAGCTGGCGGCACTGATTGCAATTACCTGCTTTCTGCAGCTGATGTTTACCACCAGCGGGTATCTTTTTGTGTACGGCAGTTTAGACCGCAGCGCACGAAACAATCTTTATGAGACCTTTCAGGTGGTCAGCGGCTATTCGGAAGACCTGGCTTCCTATATTCAAACAGCCTCAAGGCTGATTGACGAAAAGGTCGATATTGATTTGGTGATACAAAATTTTATCGGAAACCCCACAAGCCAAACCGGCAATGAGCTGATCACCTTAACCGGTTTAATTACCCTTTCGGTGGCGAATACTCAGATTGGCGATTTGGGCTTATACATTCCTTCCGCCAGAACACTCATATCCGAAATAAACGGGGTTCAACGGGCAAATGATCTCTCGGAGTATAACCCGGTGAGGGTTTACGAGTCTTTAAAATTGGAAAACCCGCTGTTTAAACGGGGGGATCATTATTGGGCCACTGCCGGGGATACTATTTATTATATGACAAAAACCGGCAGCCGCGTGGATGCCTATTTGTTTGTAGAACTGGTTGCCAACCCCTTCGGTAAACTCTCCTCTGCCAGCATAGATGATACCCACACTATTATTCTGATGCAAGGGGATAGGGTTTTGATGACTTCCGGCTCCGCCCTGGCGGATTCGCTTCCGCTGACTTACTGGGCTCAGAGGGGGGCGGTGGATCAGGATATTACCATCGGTTCAACCAAATACTACATTCGCTCTGCCGCAAACGGAGCTTTAGATTACCGGCTGGTTTATCTGGTGCCCAAAAGCAGCTACTATTCCGAAATTACCGAATTCTTTATCCTTTCGGGCATTACATTACTCATTAATATCTCCGTCTGGGTTTTCTTTGCCAACAGCCTGATTATTAAAACCGTCTATGGACCGGTGATGGAGCTGGTCAAAAGCCTGGAAGGCGTCAAAAATAATGAGTTCGGCGTCATCATGGAAGAGTTTAACGAGCGCGAATGGGATGAAGTGACCACGGCGTTCAACACCATGGTGCAGCGCATCAATGATAATGTAAAGCAGATGTATCAGAAAGATCTGCTGATGAAGGATATTGAATTAAAATTTCTGCAAAGCCAGATTAATCCTCATTTCTTATATAATACTCTGGACACCATCGCCAGCAAAGCCTCTTCGGGGGATATCGTGGATGTTAACCGAATTACAGGCTATCTGTCCAGGATGTACCGCCTGGTCTTTAACCGGGGAAACGATTTTTTGCCCTGCAAAGACGTGATGCTCTGCTCGGAGATGTATTTCAAGCTTTGTGAATTCAAGTACAGTAATTTCCGCTATAAATTGAAATTGGATCCGCAGATCGCCGACAAGCCGGTTTTAAACCTGATTGTCCAAACCGTGGCCGAAAATGCCATGGTTCATGGCTATGACAGTTCCAAGCCCCATTTTATGGTGTATATTCGGGGGTATTCCTTTGAAGATAAGATTATTTTCGAGGTGATCGATAACGGGAAAGGGTTTAATGAAGACCAGCTGAATACGATTACGAAAATTATGCAGAAGGAAAACATCCGCAGTGAGTCGGGATTGGTCAATACACAAAAGAGATTGAAGCTTTATTACGGACCCGAGTGCGGCATTCAGATTAAAAGCCGCAGAGGGCGTTATACGAAGGTGACCATCACTATGCTGGCCGACCTTCCGAAACGGTATATCAATGACGAAGAAGAGGAGGAATAACTTTGTTTAACATCCTTCTGGTGGATGACGACGAGAGTATCCGCAACCACATTAAATCAATCTGCATCAAACTCGGGGGGGTTGCGGTATTCGAGGCTTCCGACTCATCCGAAGCCCTGGCCGCTCTCAACGATAATATTATTCATTTGGCGATTATAGATCTTCATCTTCCCGATATTTTGGGAACCGACCTGCTTCGCATGGTCAAGCAGAAGTATGGGTTTATCAAAGTGTTTATGCTGAGCGGGGATAATTCCTTCGAGGCGGTTCGCCAGTCCTTTTTATACAAAGCCGATGACTATATTGAAAAACCGGTGGACGAGGCTCTGCTGCTGGGCAAGCTGAGGGAGTACCGAGAGAAATATTTCATGGGCTTGGAAACGATAGACCTGCCGAAAAAAAGCCTGTCCGATTATATTTCCTTTTCCTTAAATGCAGAGTTTGCCACCCTGTCCCGGGACAGTGAGGAACAGTATGAGGCCATTAAGGAACAGTTCAATTTGAATTTTGATGAAATGAACGGGCTGATCCTTTCTGTTGAGCTGGAGGGCTTGCAGCAAGACCAGAACGCTGAATACTACTACAGCTTTTTGGCAGAGCGTTTCAAACATGACTTTCCGGAAGCGGGCCTGACCCTGTTGTTTTTTGCCGGCCGTTTGACTGTGATCATGACATTTGACGAACTGGAGGACGAGCAGCTGAAGGAGCGGCTGAATAAAATAAAAGAGCTCTTCAATGAAAACGGCATTGTCATGACCGTTTTTATTTCCGAGCGGTTCGGTCTCGAGCGCCC
>JAKOTC010000075.1 GCA_029776465.1 Bacillota bacterium | reverse complement strand
TAAAGCACTGTAAAGATCGGGACAAGGGAATCTTCGTATTGGTGAAAACCAGCAATCCCTCAAGCGGAGAGCTTCAAAACCTCTCCCTTTCCGATAGCACCGTCTTTGAAAAAATGGGACAGCTATGCCAGGCATGGGGCACGGACCTGATCGGCAGATACGGATACAGCGGAGTGGGCGCCGTGGTGGGCGCCACCTATCCGGAAGAGCTGACCCTGCTGCGCGCCAAGCTTCCCCAAATCTTCTTCCTTGTGCCGGGATACGGCGCACAGGGCGGTGCGGCCCAAAGCATCAAGGGCGGGTTTGACAAGAACGGGCTGGGCTCCATCATCAATTCCAGCCGCGCCATCATGTGCGCATGGCAAAAAGCCAAATCCGACGGCAAACACTATGCCGACTATGCCCGGGAGGAAGCCCTCCGGATGCGCAGCGAGATCAATGCGGCATTGGGCAGATAGTTTATATAAGCGTCTATTAAGCAGGATAAAAGCCCGAAAGGACAGGATTAATTCGTGAAGCTTCAAGAAATCGGAACCATAGAAGAAATTAATACTCTTGCAGAGGGAATGCTGGACTTCCGGCTTCGGCTGCCAAAGATCGCGGCTTTGGCCAGGCCCGGACAGTTTTTACACATCCTCTGTGGAGACCACACCCTGCGCAGACCCATTTCCATCTGCGACTGTGACCCTGAAAAGGGCATTGTCCGGATGGTATTTGAAATCCGTGGCGAGGGTACCGCATGGCTGGCAGACCGCAAGACGGGGGACTCCCTGGATGTGCTGGGTCCCATCGGCCACGGCTTTGACCTTTTGCCGGAGGAGCTTTCAGCCGCCGGACATTCAAAGCCCTTCGAATACCCGGTATTCATCGGCGGCGGCATCGGGGTGCCGCCCCTGCTATACGCCGCCCGGCTGATGAAAAATCCGATAACGATACTCGGTTTCCGCAATCGGGAGCGAGTCATTCTGGCCGATGAGTTTGCCCGGCTGGGAGAAACCCTTGTCACCACGGAAGATGGTTCCGCAGGAATCAAAGGTTTTGTCACTGCCCCCCTGGAAGAGTGGATTAAGGCCGGAAAAGCGGATATTTTATATGCCTGTGGCCCTACCCCCATGCTGAAGAGCATTCAAAAACTGGCGCGGGCTTACCGGATTCCCTGCCAGCTTTCTCTGGAGCAGAGAATGGCCTGCGGCGTGGGCGCCTGTCTAGGCTGCGCTTGCAAAACTCATAAACAAGGAAAAGAACAATACTCCCATGTCTGTAAAGAGGGACCGGTGTTCTGGAGCGAGGAGGTCTGCTTTGATGAATAAGATCGATATGTCCGTGGAACTGGCAGGCGTCCGTTTCAAGAACCCGGTGATTGCCGCTTCGGGCACCATCGGTTTCGGCCGAGAATATTCTGATTTTTTCCCTCTCTCAGCCCTTGGCGGGATCTCGGTCAAAGGCCTGACCTTAGAGCCAAGGCCGGGCAATCCCCCGCCCCGCATTGCCGAAACCCCCTCCGGAATGCTTAACAGCATCGGCCTGCAAAATCCCGGAGTGGAGGCATTTATCCGGCACGAACTGCCCTGGCTGAAAACCCAGAATACCGTAGTGATCGCCAATGCGGCAGGCAGCACGGTATCGGATTATGCGGCTATCTGCGCCCGGCTTTCCGACAGTGAAGTGGACATGATTGAACTGAATATCTCCTGCCCCAATGTCAAGGCGGGGGGCGCCGCTTTCGGAACCAGCTGCGCAAGCATTGAACAGGTGGTCTCCGCCGCTCGCAAGGAATGCAAAAAGC
>JAKOTC010000074.1 GCA_029776465.1 Bacillota bacterium | reverse complement strand
CTGGCCCGCTGAGTCAGATTGGTGCAGTAGGTATTTAAAAATTTATGTTTTTTATCCTCTTTCTCAGCGCTTTGACGCTTTTCGGTCTTGCCCGCATCCTGTCTTTGCTCCTGTCTGGGCATCTCCTTTGCGGGCATATTCCCCGTCAGGTTCTGTAAAAACTGTGGAAAAAGGGCCGACCCGCCGGGAGTAAAGTTCTCATCTCCTCCCAACAGCTCGGTCATCTGATCGGATACAGACTCTAAATCCTCATCGGTAATTCCCATCTTGCTGAGCATATTGTCTACCTCGCGAATTCCGAGCTCACGGGCGCATATGAGGCAATAGCCCTCCTCTTTACGTGTGTCTCCTTCAATTCTTGCGATGAAGATCATAGCCATTCTTTTTTTGCATCTGGTACAAAGCATTCCAAAACCCTTTTCTCCGGCGACTCATTATAATTTCATTTTCACCCATCGTCGCCGGACCAAAGGGTGGGTCTTTTCTTTTGATCTCACACCTGCATTCAGGCGCCCTGATTGCTCTGCAGTTTTTCCGCCGGGACATCGCCGGAGTTTGCCGGTGTATTAATTATTGCGAAAAACTCAAACACATAACGGACCAAAGCATAAATCATGGTCACTGAAATCACAATGCAAATAATATTCATGGGCATACCGCTTAAAATGTTGGGGAAAAGCACGAAAGCCACCACAGCGGCATAGAACAGGAAGGTGGCAACTTTGCCGAACCATCTTGAGCTTCGAACTTTGAGCCCTTTGCGGATGAGAATAATTGCCGCAATCATCATCAAAAGCTCTTTGATGATAATCAAAACCATCATGGTGACAAGCCACGGGTTGGAAAAGTGGATACAGAGGCTGAGCCCAACCGCCACCTGAGTCACCTTATCCGCCAACGGGTCGAGGATCTTGCCAAGGTCGCTGATTTGATGAAATTTTCTCGCAATTACACCGTCGAGGCAATCGGTCAGGCCCGATAAAATCAACACCCCGGCAGCATAAACATACCCTGCCTCCCCGCCTTTAAAAAAGCTGATGATAAACAGGGGTATCAGCAGGATGCGAAAAACGGATAATATATTCGGAATCGTCATGTCCTTTCACCAAATCCAATCTATGCCAATCTCAAATGCCCCGTCAGGGACACAGCATTATCTACAGCGTATGAATCATTCGTATTTTCCGTCTCTCTACTCTGCGGAAAAGTCAGGCACCAAAGACTCCACCAAAGTGCAACCGAGGGAACGGTCCACAGACTTGCGGAAATCGGCATTATCCGAGCCCCTTGCCATCATGGTGAGAATAATCAGCAAAATGATCGTCCAGCCCAAACCCTTGGCAAAGCCGAAGGCACCGCCCAGAACCTTATTGACCGGCCCCACCAGCGGAACCTTGTTAACCAGTTTGCTGACAGCGCCGGAGAGAAGGCCGAGCAAAAGGGAAAAAATGATGAACAACACAATAAAAACAATCGAGGATAAGATATTAACAATCATCGGGTGCAGATTTTTATCAATCACCTCTGCGGAGATGGAATCCACATCTACGGCTTCAGCGATGATATTCCCAACTATTTTGCCGACATCAATGCCAAATATGCTGTTCGCTTCCTCCGTTGCCTCGGAAACAGAGGACTTTTTGTCCACGCCCAGCGCTTTGGCCACATCGGCGGCATTCACTTCAGAGCCTGTGCTCTTGTTGTGCTGGCTGACGATCTCCTCCACCGTGGCCCCTTTTTGAATCTGCCGAATGATTTCGGCTTTTTCACTGCTGGTCAGGGAATCTCCGCTTTTTTGAAGCTGTCCCAGGAGATCTTGATAGGATATGCTGGCCTTGGTTCCGGGCCCGGCCATATACAAGGGCTGGGCGCCCCCCAGGTCGGCCTGTCCTGTTAAACTGTCAATATAACTTGTGACATAGCTTTTTAAGGCATCGGATATGAAAGTATCATAGACCATCTCGGAAATGGGTTCACTCAACCCTTTGGCAAGCAGCAAAGCGATCAAAAAACCAACCAAGCCAATCAAGGCCTTAATAAAGCCTTTTTTGTACCCCAGATAGGTCATCAGGCCGATTAAAATTACCGCTCCCAGATCGATAAGCCAAAACATATTGATTCCCTCTTTTTCACAGGTTATAATCACAGACAAGTTTATGCCGTTGACAAGAAAAATATTGCAGGCTTTTGCCTCCGGTAGCGAAAACTTCCTCCCGATGGCTAAAGCATTTCATTTTCGGTAATCCGCTTTAACCAAATTCATATTTTATTTTACCATAAATAATTTCACACTTCAAGTATTTATGTCGCTCACTGCCTGCAACATCTATAAAAAGCAGACTCAGGAAAATCCTTGGTCATGATAGAAAAACATCCGCTATGGATTTTGGTCATCCGGGGCGGCGTTCAGGCGGTATGCCGCCACCTGATTCTGAGCGATTTCAAAAACAGAGTTGCCCACCAGCAGGGTTCTTGCCGAACCTGCGGCCGCTGCCTTCTCCATCATCCGATTCTCCCCTTGATAAACCAAAAGCTCCTCCTTATCCAGGATGGAAAGCCTGCCCTTTTGCAGAGAAATGCCCTTCGCCTTTCGGTCCGAATCGATCCGGTAAAGAAGTTCTCCACTGCGATAAACCTCCACAGACCGGCCGGACAGGGGGTCATCGGTTTGGAACAAAAGAGCCAAATCCCCATCGTCCCAGGCATAGGCCAGCAGGGAGCGGTTTTTATAATCCACCCGGGCTTTTTCTTCAAAACTGCTGTTATAGAATATGGCAGATTCGTCACAGGTGATGCACAGTCCCCCGTCGTTTTGAAAATAGACCCGGATGCAGAGCAGATCTGTCAGGGTAAGGGTTTTCACCTGCTCACCGCTGGAAATATTATAAATAGTGACCGTGGAAACCAGACCGCCCCCCTGGGTATCCACCGTGGTGACGGCGCAGAGGCTTCCGTTTTTATTAAAGGAAATCCCGCTGATTTTAGAGCCGGTGGTAAAATTGGAAAAGAGCTGCTTTCCGGAGGAATTATAGACATTCAGCTTGCTCGCATAATTGGTAACTTGAAGCAGCAGGGCGTAATTGCCGTTGGGAGCCACCTCCGCCATGCGAATGGTTCCGCCGATGCTGTTCTCGAAAATCCGGCCGCCGGCGCTCTCCAATATGTAATCGCTTCCACCCTTCTCATACAGGATGGCATAATCCCCCGCTGTGCTGAGGGAAACGCTTTGCAGGCTGTGGGAGAATTCCTCGGCCTTGTTTGGCTTCAGGCGGTAATAGCCCGAGTCGGTCACCAACAGGCCCTGGTTTCCCAACCGGCCGACGGCAGCCACCACCCTGCCCGAGATGTCCAGCGGGTAATCCGCCGTTGTGCCCGTAAGACTTCCCATCCGCTGAATCTTCAGCAGAATGGCTTCGGGGGAAAGATAGTCCCAGTTCAAACAGACCACCGCTCCCAGGACAATCAGCACAAACAGGCCGAACATTCGGCGCAGCCGGATTAACCGGCGTCTTTTTTTTCGGAGTTTTTCGTCTGTCATGCTTTTCCCCTCCTTTGCTCTTTGCTGTTTGCTGAAACAGGCGAGGTCCCGCCGGGACTTATGTAATCGGAATTTAATCAAAATCCGGATCCATGGCTGCCCTGCGGGCTTTGATAATCTGGCGGTAGGCGGTGTCAAAGCCGTCCGTGCCCTCCTCGCCCTCAAAATAGACATTATTTAAATAAAGCCCCACCGGAGGCAAAGTTTTTCCCGCCCGGTCCCGCTGTTTGCTTTGGATGATGTCGGGAATGCTGTCGGCGTCCAGTTTACCCATGGACACATATAAAAGGGTTCCGGCCATGATGCGAACCATATTGTATAAAAACCCGTCCCCCAGCACCCTGAAGACCACCAGTTCCCCTTCCCGCTTCACCTCGGACTCGAAGATATTCCGCTCGGTGCAGCAAGGGGGACTGCCTGTGGCCCGAAAGGCGGCAAAATCATGGCAGCCGACATAATAGGAGGCCGCTTTCGCCATCTCCTCCACCCGAAGGGGGTAGTCATGATGGAGGGCATACCGCGCCAGAAAGGGATTCTTGGCGGGAGAATCATAAAAACAATAGATATATTCCTTGGCCACAGCCGAAAACCGGGCCGAAAATTTAAGACTGGCCTCCTGCACATCCAATACGGCAATATCATCAGGCAGAACGCAGTGAAGCGCCTTTTTCAGCCCCTCCACCGGAATGGTGTTCTCGGTGAAGAAGTTAAAGACAAACCGGTTGGCGTGAACCCCCGCATCGGTTCGGCTGCAACCGGTGACGGTGTGGGGCGCGTTCAGGATTTTTTTCAGGGTCTCCTCCACCGCCTGCTGAACGGCGTAACTGTTTTTCTGCCGCTGCCAGCCGCCGTATCGGCTTCCGTCGAACCGTATGGTAACTTTAAAGTTTCTCATGCTATCTCCGTAGTATAGATCAATTGATTTTTATCTTAATACTGAAAGGCAGACCCGAATCGGATATTGCAGGCAATGACCAGCCCCACCGAAACCAGGAAACAAAGGCTTGCCCAGCCGTCCCGGGCAGACATCTTCATCACCTTCATCCGGGTGCGGCCCTCGCCGCCGGTGTAACAGCGGCTTTCCATGGCCAGAGCCAGTTCATCGGCCCGCTTGAAGGCGGAAACAAACAGGGGAATCAAAATGGGAATCAGAGCCCGGATGCGCTGAACCAGATTGCCCTGCTCCATGTCGGCTCCCCTCGCCTTTTGGGCATTCATGATTTTATTGGTCTCCTCAATCAGGGTGGGAATAAAGCGGAGGGCAATGGTCATCATCATGGCAATCTCGTGCACCGGCACCCGGATCTTCTTCAGGGGTCCCATCAGCCGCTCAATGGCGTCGGTGAGCAGAATGGGGGAGGTGGTGAAGGTCAATAAAGAGCCGCCGATCAGCATGAAGATAATGCGCAGGGACATAATGGCGCTGACGTGAAGGCCCTGCCAGGTGATCTTGATCACCCAAAACTCCACAATGGGGTCGCCCCCCACATAGAAAAGATTCAAAATAACCGTGAAGAGAATAAAGGGCAAAAGCGGCTTAAAGCTTCTCACGATGACGTTGTAAGAAATGTGAGAAAACACCGCCGCCACCAGAGGAAACATTCCCGCCGCCACCACCGCGCTGATGTTGTTGGCCACAAATAAAATCACGGTAAAACCCAGGGTAAGCAGAATTTTCATCCGGGGATCCATCCGGTGCACCACCGAGTCCCCGGGAATATACTGACCCAGCGTAATATCTCTCAGCATCCGGTCACCCCCTTTAAACGGAGCAGTTCAGCCCGGACATCCTCTTTGGTGTAAGCCGAGGTGTTCACCGGGAAACCCCTCTGCTGAAGAATCAGCAGAACCTTGGTCAGCTCGGGAAGATCCAGCCCGGTTTTCACCAGTTCATCCGCCCGGGCAAAAACTTTGGATACCTCGTCCAGCATCAGAAGTGATCCCCTGTGCATCACCAGCACCCGGCCGGAGTAGCGGGCAATGTCCTCCATGCTGTGGGAGACCAGCAGAACCGTGCTTCCGGTCTTGCTGTGGTATTCTTTAATCTGGTTTAAAATCTTGTTGCGCCCCTTGGGGTCAAGGCCGGCGGCAAGCTCGTCCAGAATCAGCACCTGGGGCCTCATGGCCATGACGCCCGCGATGGCCGCCCGGCGTTTCTGCCCGCCCGACAGCTCAAAGGGGGAACGCTGCAACAGCTCGGGGGCAAGGCCGGTAAATTCCGCGGCCTCCCTCACCCGGCTGTCGATCTCCTCCGTTGAAAGCCCCATGTTTTTAGGGCCGAAGGCAATATCTTTGTATACCGTTTCTTCAAACAGCTGATACTCGGGATATTGAAAAACCAGCCCCACTTTAAAACGGACGCTTCGGATGTCATAGCCCTTTTTCCAGATGTCCTCCCCATCCACCAGAACGGTGCCCGAGGTGGGCTTTAAAAGCCCGTTGAAATGCTGGATCAGGGTGGATTTGCCCGACCCGGTGTAACCGATGATGCCCAGAAACTCCCCTTTTTGAATGTCGAGGGAGACCTCGTTTAAAGCCACCTGCTTAAACGGAGTATCCGGGCTGTAAATATGCGTCAACTGACGAACAGTGATTGCAGACATTTGGTATGTTCCTTTATCGTAAATTCATATTGTATTTCAGCCTTCCGGCCAAAGCCCGCTCAGGATTGCCGATTCATTCAGCCACGCCTTATCTGCTCCGCGATTTTTTCGGCACACTCGGTGGGATTCAGCACCACGGCAAGCTCAAACCCGCCGGTTTTGACCAAGTCCAGATACAGCTCGGTGGAGGGGGGCACATCCAGCCCCACCGATTTTAAAAGCTCCATTTGGCCGAAGACCTGACGGGGGGTGTCGTCCAGCAGCACCCCGCCCTGATCCATCACCACAACCCGATCCGCCTGGGCGGCCTCATCCATATAGTGGGTCACCAGAATAACAGTGACCCCTTTGGTGCGGTTGAGCTCCTTAACGGTCTCAATGACTTCCTTGCGCCCCTTGGGGTCCAGCATGGCGGTGGGCTCGTCCAGCACAATGCAGCGGGGATTCATGGCAATCACGCCGGCGATGGCCACCCGCTGCTTCTGCCCGCCCGACAGCTTGTGGGGCGGATGCTGGCGATAGGCATACATATCCACCCGCTTGAGGGCCTCGTCCACCCGCCGGCGGATCTCCTCCGGCTCCACCCCCAGATTTTCAAGGGCAAAGGCGGTGTCCTCCTCCACGGTGGTGGCCACGATCTGGTTGTCGGGGTTTTGAAAGACCATCCCCACAATCCGACGAATCTCCTTGAGCCGCTCAGGGTCCGTGGTGGGAATGCCGCTGACCAGAACCTTACCGGCGGTGGGCTCCAAAATGCCGTTCAGCAGCTTGGCCAGGGTGGATTTCCCGCTGCCGTTATGTCCCAGCACCGCGACAAACTCCCCCTGCTTAAATTCAATATTCAACCGATCCAGAACGGTCTTTCCCTCTTCATAGGAAAAGGACACGTTCTCCAATTTGATAAGTGTCTCCACGTTTATTCCGATCCTTTCAGGGCTTTTCCGTCCCCGTCCTGACGCCAGAGGGCGGTGGAGCCGCAGGGCAGAACCAGTCCGCTCTCCGCCACCGGAAGTCCCAGCTCGTCATATTCAACGACCCCGCCAAAACGCTTTTGGACCAGACTGCCCAGGATGTATCCCATGCAGGAGGGCGCCAGCCCGGTGGTGTAGGAATTAATGATAAAAAAGAGGGGTCGGTCGGACAGCAGCTTTACGCACAGCTCCACCAGCGGATAGAGCCGTTCTTCCAGCTTCCAGATCTCCCCGCCGGGTCCCCGCCCGTAAGAGGGGGGATCCATCACGATGGCGTCGTAAGTGTTGCCCCGGCGAAGCTCCCGCTCCACAAACTTGACGCAGTCGTCCACAATCCAGCGGACCGGCTTGTCCGCAAGGCCGGAAGCGGCGGCGTTTTCCTTCGCCCAGGCCACCATCCCTTTTGCCGCGTCCACATGGGTCACATGCGCTCCCGCCGCCAGACAGGCCAGCGTGGCGCCCCCGGTGTAGGCAAACAGGTTCAGCACCTTAACAGGTTCCTTCCGCCCCGCAATCATCTCGGCCATCAGATCCCAGTTGGTGGCCTGTTCGGGGAAAAGCCCGGTGTGCTTAAAGCCCATGGGCTTCACCAGAAAGGTCAGATGCTTATACCGGATCTTCCAGCTGTCGGGAATTTTTTTATAGGTGTTCCAATGCCCTCCCCCAGTGTCCGAGCGGGAATACCGGGCGTGGGGATTGGCCCAGAGGGGGTTTTTGCGGAGGGGCGTCCAGATCACTTGGGGGTCCGGACGCACCAGCACAATGTCCTTCCAAATCTCCAGCCGCTCCCCGGCGGAGGTGTCGATTAGTTGATAGTCCTGCCAGTTACTGATTCTCATTAACTCAATCTTTCCTTTATGGTTTCCGCGATGGACGCGGCGATTTCATTGGCCATAGCCTCTTCAGGGTATTCCACCATCACCCTGACCAGCGGTTCGGTGCCCGAGGGGCGGACAATCAGCCGTCCGTCCTCCCCCAGCCGTTCTTCGGCGGCCCGGATGGTCCGCCGGATGGTCTCATCCTTGGCAAGGCGGGGCTTATAGGCGGGGTTGATGGGAACATTGACGGTAATCTGGGGGCAAAGCTGAATCACCGAAGCCAGTTCGTCGGCGGTCTTTCCGGTGGCGGCCATGATGGAGGCCAGGGTCACGCCGGTCAGCTCCCCGTCGCCGGTGGGCAGAATATCCGACAGGATGATATGCCCCGACTGCTCGCCGCCCAGCACAAATCCACCCTTCAGCATCTGCTCCAGGACATACCGGTCACCAACCTCGGTCTGCACCACCTGGATGCCCCTGGAACGGGCAAAACGCAACAGCCCCAGATTGGAGACCTTGGTGACCACCAGGGTGTCCTGCTTCAGCCGGTTCTCGTCCTTCATCATCCCGGCGAAGATGGAAAGCAGAATATCTCCGTCCAGCACCTGACCGCTTGCGCTGATGGCGATGCACCGGTCGGCGTCCCCGTCAAAGGCGAAGCCCACATCGCAGCCTTCCTTCAGCACAAGCTCCCTCAGCCCCTCAATATGAAGGGAGCCGCAGCCCGCGTTAATATTCAACCCGTCAGGGTTATCATTTATTATAACACATTTGGCACCCAGTCCGCAAAATATTTTCTCAGCAGTCCGGCTGGCCGAGCCATTGGCGCAGTCCAGAGCGATTTTCAGCCCCTCCAGCGACCGCCCCGACTTCATGATATGGGCGGTATACTGCTCCACGGCCTTCTTGTCCGCCGTGATGCGCCCCAGATTCAGACTGTCGGCAATGGGGATGTTCCCCTTTTCAATCAGCCCTTCAATGTCATTCTCCAGTGCGTCGGAGAGCTTGTGGCCGCTGGACCCGAAAATTTTGATGCCATTATACTCGGCAGGGTTATGGGAGGCGGAGATCATCACCCCCGCGTCGGCCCCCAGCTCTTTGACCAGGAAGGAGACCGCCGGAGTGGGAAGCACACCCAGCAGCACCACGTCGGCCCCTGCCGATGCAAAGCCCGCCGCCATAACGGACTCCAGCATATCCGAAGAGAGCCGGGTATCCTTTCCGATCAGCACCTTTGCCTTATGCCCCCCGCTTTCAATGAGCACCTCGGCGGCCGCCTTTCCCACGGCGAGGGCCAGTTCGCAGGAAAGCTCGCTGTTTGACACGCCCCGGATGCCGTCCGTACCAAACATTTTACCCATAAATCAGTTCGATTCCTCTCTTAATGAATAAGACATCACGCCTTGTGATATAGGATATTCGATAACCGTCGGTTTGAGAACTTTCCACCAGCCGAAGCGCCTCTCGAATGGGGTGCCATTCCAGCCGGGTGCCCTCGGCGATCTCGGCCTGGGTCAGGGCAGGGGTTCCCTTCTCCCCCTCCACTCGGGCAAACCAGCAGTAATTTTGCTGAATCAGGCAGTGCCGCGCCCGCCGTTCCTCCACAAAGCCCACCTCGCCGGTTAGGGTAAAGCGGCAGCCGGTTTCCTCCATCAGCTCCCGCTCCAGGGCAACCTCCAGGCTTTCGCCCGGATCGACCCCGCCGCCGGGCAGGCTGTAAAACCCGCTTCCGGCGATATTCAGCAAAGCGATATTGCCCTCCCTGTCAAAGAGGATGGTTCTCACCGCCTGGCGTGTTTTGGGATTGGCCGGCATCTCGGCGGCCCTGCCGGTGATCTCCAGATCGGTCAATATGCCAATTTGATTCATGGTTTTTCTTTCCTGCTTTCAGTCAGATTGATAGGGCCTGCTCTATCCCTGTTGATGATTCATATTTGCCACAAAATCCGTGCTTTTCGCCGTCATCTGCACCCAGGTGGGCCGAAAACCGCTTGCAACGGCATTTCGAACGGACGGGATATTGGACCAGGCGCAGCAATAAAAGGGCACTTTTTCTCTGTTTAAAATTTCAATGGCCAGTTTGCCGGTTAAAGCCGAAGCAATCCCCTTTCTGCGGTAGGGGGGCAAAACATCCACCCCGATCTGCCACATGGTATCGCAATCGGCCGAACAGCCCGCAAGCCCGATAAGATTTCCCTTGTCATACGCTCCCACCGCCAATACATCCAGATGTTTTCTGTCCTCGCACAAAGCATTCCGCCATTGGGGAAGATAGCAATCGGCAAAATCCTCCGGCAGCATCACCCTTGTTTCATAAGGACAGTCCGGCGGTTTCAAAGCGTTGATATCCGGCAGAAAATACTCCGCCATAAAGCAAATCTGCATCCCATGCTTCAACAGTTCATGGTTCAACACATGCAGATTGGGGGGTTCAAAGCAGTGTTCAACCGGATATCGATTGATATATTCTTTTGTTGTCGCCGCAACTTTCTCAGACACCGACGCAACGATATTGTTCCCATAGGATGTGAGATCACAAAAGAAGGGAAGCTGCAAATATTTCCTTGCCTTTGGATGAGTCCCGGAAATTACAACTTTATTCTCCCCGGATAAAAAATCTTCCGGGCTGCAATGGCTGTCAATGGCTGATTGCTCCATGGCAATTTGTAATATTTCCGCATTTGTCATAGATAACTCCCCTGATCCAATTTGCAAAAAAACGTTTTACAAGTCCTTTGACCTTCATATAACATAGCCGCACAGTGCATGGTCCCATTTCACATTCCGGCCCGGACGGTTCAGTCATTCCACAGCTTTTCCTGCTCATATCCGGCGGCTGCCACGGAGGCCGGGGGCTTCAGTCCCAGATGGCGGCAGGCGGCCTGGGTGATGCAGCGGCCGCGGGGGGTGCGGGACAAGAACCCGATCTGCATCAGATAGGGCTCGTAGACATCCTCCAGGGTAACCGCCTCTTCGCCCACCGCAGCGGCAAGGGTTTCAAGGCCCACCGGCCCGCCTCCGTAAGAGTTGGCGATGACGGTCAGCATCCGGCGGTCAATCCGGTCAAGGCCCAGATGGTCGATCTCCAGCCGGGTGAGAGCCATGTCGGCCAGATCTTTGGTGATCTTGCCGTCCCCCGCTACCTCGGCAAAATCCCGCAGGCGTTTCAAAAGGCGGTTGGCGATACGGGGCGTGCCCCGGGAGCGCAGGGCGATTTCTTCCGCTCCCCCTTCGTCACAGGGAATCCCCAGAATCCCGGCGCTGCGTTTGACAATGTCCATCAATTCTTCTTTATTATAAAGCTCCAACCGCAGATTGATGCCAAACCGGTCCCGAAGGGGGGAGGTCAATTGTCCGGCCCGGGTGGTGGCTCCGATCAGGGTGAACTTGGGCAGGTCCAGCCGGATGGAACGGGCGGAGGGCCCTTTGCCGATGATGATGTCCAGGGCATAATCCTCCATGGCGGGGTATAAAATCTCCTCCACCGTGCGGGAGAGGCGGTGAATCTCGTCGATAAACAGCACATCCCCGGCGGACAGATTGGTCAGCAGGGCGGCCAGATCCCCCGGCTTTTCGATGGCAGGGCCGGAGGTGACCCGGATATTGACCCCCATCTCATTGGCGATGATGCAGGAGAGGGTGGTTTTGCCCAGACCGGGCGGGCCATAGAGCAGAACATGATCCAGGGGCTCGGCCCGACGCTTTGCCGCCTTGATAAAGATGGCCAGATTCTCCTTGGCCTGCTGCTGTCCGATGTATTCGTTAAGGGTTTTAGGGCGCAGCGAGCTGTCGGCGTCGCTCTCCTCTCCCAGGCTGGCGGGAGTGACCAGCCGGCTTTCAAAATCCATTTCAAAATTGTCCATATTAATCTCCATTCCGGCGCTTTGCACCGACTTCAATAGTAAGTGTTCCGTTTGATTCCCGATTTATTTAATTCAACCCGTTTCGGGTGATGTTTTCTATCAAATCCTCAATCAGCAGAGAAATGGGCGGGCGTTCATCCAGGCCCTGAGCGGCCATCTGTCCGGCCATCTGTCCGGCCAGACGAATCGAGTCAATATCGCCGGTCACACCGGCCAGTTTGAAGGCGATGGCACCGCTCTGGCGGCTGCCTAAAAACTCGCCCGGCCCCCGCATCTTCAGGTCGGCATCGGCAATGACAAAGCCGTTGGTGGTATTGGCCAGCATTTCCAGACGGCTGCCGGATTTTCCGCCCTCCGCCTCGCTCATGAGAATACAGTAGGAGGTGTGTTTTCCTCTTCCCACCCTTCCCCGCAGCTGGTGCAGCTGGGCAAGGCCGAAACGCTCGGCGTTTTCAATCATCATCACCGTGGCGTTGGGCTGGTCGATCCCCACCTCGATGACGGTGGTGGAGACCAGAAGCTGAATCTCTCCCGAGGCAAAGCCGTCCATTACCTCTTCCTTCTCGGCGGGGTGCATCTTTCCATGCAAAAGGGCCGTTTTAAATCCTTTAAACCGCCGGGCGATCTCCTCATAATGGGAGACGGCCGCCTTCAATCCGTTCTCTCCCTCCTCGATGGCCGGGCAGACAATATAGGCCTGCCGCCCCTCGGAGAGCTGTTTTTTGATAAAGTCGTAGACCTTCTCCCGAGCATCCTCCTGCCGCACGGCGGTGATGACCTTTTTCCGCCCTGCGGGCAATTCGTCCAACACCGAAATATCCAAATCCCCATATAACATCAAAGCCAGCGTTCTGGGAATGGGGGTGGCCGACATCACGAGGATGTGGGGGTGCCCCCCCTTCTGAGCCAGCGCCGCCCGCTGACGGACGCCGAACCGGTGCTGTTCGTCGGTAATGGCCAGCGAGAGGGCTGAAAATCGCAGCTCCTCCCGGTAAAAAATCGCGTGAGTGCCCACCAGCAGCTGAATGCTTCCGTTTGCCAGCCCGGCGGCGATTTCCTCCCGCGCTTTTTTGGTGGTCTTTCCGGTCACCAGCGCCACGCCGATGCCGAAAGGCGTCAAAAAACGAGTCATGGTATTATAATGCTGGATGGCCAGCAACTCGGTGGGAGCCAAAAGGGCCGACTGCCTGCCCGCCATGGCGGTTTGATAGACCAGTGCCGCCGCCACCACCGTTTTGCCCGAGCCCACATCCCCCTGCAAAAGCCGGTTCATGGGAACGGTTTTTTCCAGGTCGGCGCCGGCCTCGGCAATGGCCTTGAGCTGGGCGCCGGTGAGGGGAAAGGGCAGCGAATCAAAAAAGGGTTTTAAATCGCAGGCGGGAACCGAGTCAGTGCTGTCCCGGGCCAGGCCCTTCCGAAGGTGGCTCATGGCCAGCTGAAAGGTGAGCAGCTCGCTAAAAGCCAGCCGATGCCGGGCGGATTCCAGCGCCTCGGCACTTTCGGGGAAATGAATATTGCGTAGGGCAAAGTCCAGTCCGCACAGCCCATACTGCCGGCGGTACGGTTCGGGAATGGGGTCCTTTATTTCCCCCAGCTGGTCCAGCTGAGCGGCGATCAACCTTTCGATGACCTTGGTGGAAATACCCGCGCTCTGGTGATAAACCGGCCGGATTTTGCAGGGGGTGTCGGCGGGCAAAATCTCCGGGGAGGCGATTTCGGCGTAGGAGCGGTAAACCGACACCTTACCCATCAAAAGATATTCCCGGCCCAAAACCAGGCTTTTGGCGGCGTATTCCGAGTTGAAAAACACCGCATAGCCCGGCCGGCCCAGAGAATCCGCCAGCCCCACCTTATAGAGGGTCAGTCCCCTCCGCACCAGCGACCGTTGGGGCCCGGTGAGGATCTTGACCTTTATCACGGCGTTCTCCCCGTCGGATATTTCATGAAAACTGCGGGGATTGGAAAAATCCAAATAACGCAAGGGATAGTGTTCCAGCAAATCCAGAAGCGAGTGAATTCCCAGCTTATTCAGCGCGGCGGCGCGGCGCTCCCCCACTCCCTTCAAATATTGAAGCGAGCGCCCGGCCAGCCTGGGATCATAAAAAGTGTGCGCCATCCGCCGTCACCTCGGTTCTCTTGAGATTTGCAAATTTGTCCACTTTATTATAATCCAATTTTCCGTTTTTGTATAGGGTGGTTTATACAACCCTCCCTCGAAATCCCGTGATAAAATTCAGTCCCCCCGATTCTGCCGCTGGCATGGTCGGGGGGCGTTTTCAGCTTGTTTAATTAGGGTGTCTGTTCTTTCTCCTGGATCTCACTGGTTTTCTTCTTATACCATGTTTTTCCCGTGCCCTTGACGCCCTCCGTGCTGGCCTTCATAAAGACCACCGTCAGGGTCTGGAAGAGGATTTTAATGTCCAGCTGAATGGAATAATTGCGGATGTACAGCAAATCCAGCATCAGCTTGTCCTTGGGGCTGGTGTTATACTTGCCTTTCACCTGGGCCAGCCCGGTAAGCCCCGCCTTCACATTCAAACGGTAAATAAACTCGGGCAGATCCTTGATATATTCCTGAATAAATTCATCCCG
>JAKOTC010000073.1 GCA_029776465.1 Bacillota bacterium | reverse complement strand
TTCACAGTAATGCTTAAAATACTCCCGCTTATCCGACTCATCTCCGTCAATGAGATCCGCAAATTTGCGGCCTAACACCGCTTCCATCACGGAGGGCGCGATCAGATGCTCATACAGAGGGGTGCGAAAAACCTCCGTGTTTCGGGCGCTTTTTTCCAGATTGGTGTAATCCGGCGTAAACGACATATCGATCCTTCCTTTGCATAGATTCATAGGTTGGATGACCGGCTGATTACAGATCAGCGCAGAGTTGCCTGAGTATCCTGTCTTTAAGGATCATATCAATAAATCTTTAAGCACATTATATAATGCAAAAACAGGAAAGTCAAATGGTTCTATCGATTTGTCCCATATTATTTTTTAAAATACTTGACCCAGACGAGTAAAAAAGGTACAATCGAAAAAGAATGCCGAAAGGATGGTTTTGTTATGATTCAAGTCTATGACCTTCGGGTCAATTATCTGAAGAATCCCATCGGTTTGGATAGCCAGCCCAGATTCTCCTGGAAGCTTTCCTCTGAGAAGCGGGGCGACCATCAAACCGCATATAGATTAGTGGTTTCCAGTTCAAAGGCTCTCTTTATGAATGGGGAGTATGATCTGTGGGATACAGGCAAGCAGTACAGTTCCGACCATTTGCATATTCCCTATGCCGGCAAGGCCTTGCCGGCAAGAACCCGCTGCTGGTGGGGAGTGGTGGTATACGACGGGGAGGATATGCCCTCTTGCGGAGAACCTGCCTATTTCGAAACCGGTAAGCTGAATACCCGCTGGGAAGCCAACTGGATTTCCGCCTGGTTTATGGGAAAGGGCGCAAACCCCCAGGAGCGGGAGAATTCCATGCTGATGGCTCCCTATCTGCGGAAAAGCTTTTCCCTGACCGCCCCCGTTCGGGATGCCCGGCTTTACATCTGCGGACTGGGTTATTTTGAAGCCAGCATCAACGGACAGAAGGTGGGCGACGACATTCTCTCCACCGCTTTTACCCGTTATGATAAAACGGTTCTTTATCTGACCTATGATGTCACCGAACTGGTAAAGACGGGGGCAAACGCCATCGGCGTGGTATTGGGCAACGGCTGGTATAACTGCTTTGCCGAAGACCCCTGGAACACCAAGCAGGCCTCCTGGCGCCATTTCCCCAAGGTGATGGCCGAGCTGAGAGTGACTTATACCGACGGCAGGGAAGAACTGATCGCCACCCGTCCCGACTGGAAATCCTCCAAAGGCCCCATTATTTTCAACGGCATTCGAAACGGAGAGCACTATGACGCTCGGCTTGAGTTGGGCAACTGGACTGAGGCTGACTATGACGATTCGGCCTGGGACGGATGCCAGATCGTACGCGCTCCGGGCGGCGAGCTTTTGGCCTTTGAGATGGAGCCTATCAAAATCCGTCATCGCATTCCGGCTGTCCGTAAATGGAAAACAGAAAAGGGCTGGGTTTTTGACATTGGCCAGAATCAGGCCGGCATTGCCCATTTTAAATTCCGCGGCCCCAAGGACACCGAAATCACCATCCAATACTCGGATGTTCTCAATGAGGATCAGACCATCAACCTGGAGGCCATTGGCGGCTTTATCAGGAGCCATGGCTTCCAAACGGATAAATATATTAAAAAATCCGACGGAGAGGAAGAGTGGCAGCCGAGGTTTGTCTACCACGGTTTCCAGTATGTTCAGATATCCGGCATCGATTATGAGCCCGAGCTGTCCGATGTAGTGGCTTTGACGGTCTATAACGGCTTTGATCACAACGGCGAGTTCTCCTGCTCGGACGAACTGCTCAACAAGGTTCATCACCTTTGCTGGTGGTCGACGGTGTCCAACTGCCACAGCATTCCCACCGACTGCCCCCACCGGGAAAAGAACGGTTGGACGGGAGATGCCAGCGCATCCTCCGAGCAGATGCTGCTCAATTTCGGCACCCAGGCCTTCTTCACCAAATGGATGCGGGACCTTCGGGATGCCCAGCGCCCCTCCGGTTCCATTCCCTGTGTGGTGCCCTCCACAGGCTGGGGATATAACAGCCTGAACGGACCGGACTGGTCCAGCGCACTGACCAATATCCCCTGGAATGTCTATGTCTATAACGCCGATACCGAGATTCTGGCCCTGAACTATGAAAACATTAAGCGCCACTGTGATTTCATGGAGAGCATGTCGGTGGATTATACCGTCCATTACGGTTTGGGTGACTGGTGCGCTCCCTTTGAGGGTCCGGCCATCTCCATCAACATGGGCTCCTTTAAATGCCCTACCGAGGTCAGCGATACCGCTATTTTCTACAGCACTGCCCGAACCATTGTGAAAATCGCACGGATTCTGGGCAAAACCGAGGATATTGAGTATTACGATGCATTGTCCCAAAAAATCAAAAAAGCCTTCCGGGAGAAATTCTTTGATAAAGCCACAATGACCGTGAAGGGTGATTGCCAGACCTCCACCGCCTGCATGATTTATCTGGGACTGGCCGAGGAGGATGAAATCCCCGGATTGCTCAAACGGCTGTTGGAGCAGATTGCCGAGAAGGACAACCATCTGGACTTCGGCCTGCTGGGCACCAAGTATGTTATGCATACGCTGGGTGCGTACGGCGAGGGCAACATCGGCTTTGAGATGCTTGCCCAGCGCACGTTCCCCGGCTGTCAGCAGTGGATCGACCTGGGCGCCACCACCCTCTGGGAGTGCTGGAACGGCGGCGGTTCCCACAACCACCACATGTTCTCCGACCTGTCGGCCTTCCTGCATAAATATGTGGCCGGCATCTCTCCTGACGAAAATGAGCCAGGCTTCCGTCATATCCTGCTGCGCCCCGCCATTGACTGTGGTCTGACCTATGCTCAAAGCCGATTGGAAACCATTCAGGGCGAGATTCTCTGCCACTGGACCAATGAGAACGGCAAGCAGGTCATCCAGCTGAAGATTCCGGTGGGCAGTTCGGCCACCCTCTATCTGCCTTCCTCTTATAAAGGGCGGCTGATGGAGAGCGGAAAGCCCGCTGAAGAGGCAGCCGGTATCCACGCCGTCCATGCCGGCAGCGAATATGCACTGAACCTCACCTCGGGCAGCTATCGATTCTATACGGAATAAACCTCCCTTGTTATATGGGGCGTCCTCGAAGAGAAATCTTCGAGGACGTTTTTATTTTTGGGGCAGGGAAGATCCTGCTCTGTGTCGGCGGATGAAGACCCTTCCCATCATTCTACCCTAAAAACACGGTTTTCCCTGTGAGAAGCTTGTCATCTTTGCCTATTGCGGCATTTTATCCGTGAGGCGTATAATAAACATCAGCGTGCAAATTTTTATTGTTGGAGCGAAAATCAGATGATCAAGCAATTTCTCGGTGACCTGAAAACAGAATTCAAAGGCTATAACCTATCCAAGCTTTCCAAAGACCTGATGGCCGGCATCACGGTGGCGGCGGTGGCCCTGCCGTTGGCGCTGGCCTTCGGCGTCAGCAGCGGAGCGGACGCGGCGGCGGGTCTGATTACCGCCGTGTTGGCCGGAGTGATCATCGGCGCCCTGTCCGGTGCCTCCTTTCAGATCTCCGGTCCCACCGGCGCCATGTCGGCCATCCTGGGATCGATCATTCTTCAGCATGGGCTTCAGGGGGTTTTTATTGCCGGACTGATGTCGGGCGTGATGCTGCTGATCGCGGGATTGTTGCGTTTTGGCAAGCTGGTTTCCATTATTCCCATGCCGGTCATCACCGGGTTTACCTCGGGCATCGCGGTGATTATCGCCATGGGTCAGATCGATAATTTCTTCGGTACTACTTCGGTGGGGGACAGCACCCTTTCCAAGTTTGCCTCCTATTTTCAAAACGGCTTTCATCCCCGATGGGAACCCATGCTGATCGGCGGCATTGTGCTGCTGATCATGATTTTTTGGCCGAAAAAGTGGGGAGCGGTGATGCCCTCCTCCCTG
>JAKOTC010000072.1 GCA_029776465.1 Bacillota bacterium | reverse complement strand
TGAGGAGAGCGGGATTACCACGCCTTCTAATCTGGAGGAGCAGGCCATCCTGCTGGTGGGTCGGGAACTCTACGAAAAACTGATTAAGGGATATACCGAAAAGCAGTGGGGCAGAGACTGCAAGGACCTGCCGGCATTCATTATCAAGCGGGTTCCCCTGCGCTTTACCTATAACAACAATTATTTTGACGACCCCTATCAGGGCATTCCCGACGGGGGCTATAATCATTTAATTGAAAATCTGTTGGGAGAGACCGAGGTGCTGCTGAACTGCGACTTTCTGGAGCACCGAGTCGAACTGGAGAAGCTGGCCGAAAAAATCATTTTTACCGGTTCCATCGATCAGTATTATGACTGCTGCTTCGGCCCCCTGGAATACCGAAGCCTCCGGTTCGAAACTCATCATCTGAATATCAGCGACTATCAGGGGAATGCCGTGGTCAATTATACTGACCGGGAGACCCCTTACACCCGCATTATCGAACATAAGCATTTTGAGCCCGGTCTCTCGACGGACACCACGGTGATCACCCGGGAATATCCTGTGGAATGGAAACCCGGCATGGAACCCTATTATCCGGTTAACGACTCAAAAAACCAGCAACTGCTGGAGCAATACTGCCGGTTGGCCGCCGGAGAAAAGCGGGTGTTGTTCGGGGGGCGTCTGGGCGAATACCGGTATTATGACATGGACAAGGTGATTGCCTCCGCCTTGAATCTGGCTGAAAGAGAGCTGTAAGACCCCTTATGAAAATTAAAATCATCGTTGCTGCCCATAAACCCTATTGGATGCCCCAGGACGAGCTTTATCTTCCCCTCCATGTGGGAAAAGCGGGCAAGCCTTCCATTGGATTGACCGGGGATGACACCGGTGAGAACATCTCGGTGAAAAACCCAAACTACTGTGAACTGACGGGTTTATACTGGGCTTGGAAAAACCTCGATGCCGATTATATCGGATTGGCCCATTACCGCCGCCATTTTACCAGTCGGCCCCTCCTTGCCCGGCTGGTCAAGGGCAAGAAAAACTCTGTTTTAACCCTGGCCCAGGCCCGGAAGCTGTTAAGCCAGACAGACGTGCTGCTTCCCTGCAAGCGTCAATACGGCATTGAAACCAACCGCTCCCATTATGCCCATAACCATAACCCCGAAGATTTAAACAAAACCGAAAACATCCTTCGGCACAAATACCCCGAATACCTTCCCTCCTTTGAAAAGGTGATGAACCGCACCAGCGCCCATATGTTCAATATGCTGGTGATGAAGCGCCCCCTTTTCGATGGATACTGCCAGTGGCTGTTTGATGTGCTGGCTGAACTGGAGAAAGAAATTGATCTCTCGGTTTATAATCCCGTGGAGGCTCGGGTTTTCGGATATATCAGCGAGCTGCTTTTGGATGTATGGCTGGATTATAACCATATTTCCTATCGTGAAATCCCGGTCATGTTTATGGAAAAGCAGAACTGGCCGGTCAAAATCAGCCGATTTATCCTTCGCAAATTCAGCGGAGGACCTTTTGCAGGTAAAAATCCATAAGGCAGTACCCCGGCCTTTTCAAAAAAGTCAGAGAAAGGCATGAGTATTCAGATGAATCAATCGATAAATCAATTTTCCGCATTGCAGCTGCTGGAGAATAAGTCTTTTTTTAAAATCGCATTCGTGACTTATTCCTCCATCAATCTGATCCCCATCATCAACATTCAGTTTTTTACCCGCGTCTTTCTGGTTTTCTTTGCCCTCTGGGGTGCGGCCATCGTGGGGTATGATCTTTTTGTCCGAAAACTGCGAAATTATAAGCCCATCCTGCTCATGATCGCGTTCCTGGCCGTCTGTTTGATCAGCTATCTGGTCAATTTCCGCCGGGAAGGACTGACCAATATCATACGCCTGGCCTTTTCGGCCCTCTCTATTTTGATTCTGTTTTTGAATGACGACCATAGCCCCGAGCATGTTAAGTGGGAGCTGTACCGGCTGAATCTGTGTTATTCCCTGGTTACCTTCGCCTGCGTGATCGTTTCCCTGGTGTTTTTTGCGCTGAACATCCATTTTGAAATCATCGGCCGAATCGGAAGCACCGTGCGCTTTGGTTTCCTTGAGAACCGGCTGTTCGGGGTGTTTTCAAGCTCCAACATCGGCGGATCTTACTGTTTTGCATCCATTGCCGCCGTGCTGATGAACCGATTCTTTTTGGGCAAAGATCTCAGCAAGGGCATGAAGCGCTATTATCTGGCCAATCTGATTCTTTGCTATATCTACATAGCTCTCTCCCTCTCCCGGGGCACCTATCTCTCCTGCTCGGTGGCGATTGTCACCGTTCTGCTGCTGATCGAGCTGCCCACCAAGCTGCTTGCCCTCTTTCAAAATAAAATCCTCTGGGCCCGGATTGCTTCGATTGCGGCCAGCCTCCTCCTCTTTTTCGTCGGGATGGAGATTGTGCAAGTGATTTCCTCGGTTGTCCCTGTGGGCGTATATAATGTAAAAGCTGCCGTTATCCATATTTTCAACCCCGGCTGGTCCGGCGAAGAGCCCGAGGTAATCGATTTTGTCCGCATTGAAACCGGAAAGAAAGATGTTACCAACGGCCGAACCGACATCTGGAAAGCCTCCTTTTCCCTTTTAAAAGGCGACCTTCTCTTCGGCGTGGGCTCCTCGGATATCAACCCCGAGGATACCGCATATATCGAAAGCAACCGGCTGACAGACCGGGAGGTTCAGATTCTAGACCGATTTAACGGCAATTCCCACAACGGCTATCTGCAGATATTGGTTGAATGCGGTGTTTTCGCTCTTCTGCTCTTCCTCGCCTTTTTTGTCCGCTGCTTTATCAAATGGCTGAAAAGCTATCCCCGCTTAAGGCAGGATAGGGGAGTCTGGCAGCTTTCCGTCCTGCTGCTGGCTGTTGTGGTCTATTTCCTGGCCAACAACATGGTGGAAACCAACTTCATGCTGATGGGAACCAACACCTTCCAATGCCTCCTTTGGGTCAACGCAGGGTATCTCTATTACCTCATTGACCGAACCAACTCTCAAACAAATCAATAACATCGACTTGCTTTCCAAAAGAAAGGGACAGCCGGAGAGGCAGAACTATGATCGCTTTTTATTGTGCAACTCCTTATCACATCCTTGTCAGCGTCAATATGATGCTCAACGAGCACAAAGGCCAGCCCGCCGATATCTATGTATTGAACTATTTTGACGGCGCAAAGGAAATGGTGGACCGCTTAAATCAATGCGGGCTTTTTCGCCGTGCCGTGTTTATTCCGGTAAATAATTACACCCTTTATGAGAAAATCAAGCGCTTTGTCCATGTTTTCCTGCCCGACGTGCGGATTCGGCAGATGATGCGCCGCTTTGATTACCAGGTATTTTATTTTTTCGCGCTTGACTTTTTGAATATCTCCTATATCATCAAAAAAGCCATGCAAAAGCGGGTCCCCTGCCGGTTTTGCTATGGGGAGGACGGTATCGGGTCCTACATCAAGGATATTTACGTCCCCTCCGAAACCGTGTCCAAGCTTTTAAACATCTGCGGACGGACTAAATACCTGCAAGAGATTCGGGAAATGTATGTGTATGCGCCCGAGCTGGTGGTAGCCAATCGGAATTTCCGCCCGATGGGCTTGAAAAAGTTCAACCATCACGACCCCGAACTGGCCCGGGTCTGTTCGGTTTTATGGCCCCATAAAGCTGATTTAAAAGGCCGGGTGCTCTATTTTCAACAGCCGCTCAACGAACGCAATGGCATAGATCTGTCCTCTATTGAGAGGCAGTTGATTGAGGAGATCTCCACGGTCTTCGGCGCAGACCGTTTTTCGATAAAACTGCACCCCAGAACCCAGAATCCTCAGGACTTCCCTCAGAGCGCCGTGATTAAAAGCACCGTACCCTTTGAAATCTATGCCCTGAACTTTGATTTTTCCCGCCACCTGCTGGTTTCCGCCATCTCCACGGCCTCTTTTGCCCCCTTTCTGCTGCTGGGGCAATACCCCGATCTGATCTTTACCTATCGGCTGTACGGTGAAGGGGTGGTATCCATCGGCAAAACCTTCGGACAGTTTATGGAGAAATTTATCTCCGGATACGAGGAAAAAGGGCGGATTTTGATTCCCGAAACCCTGGAAGAATATCGGCAGTGCATTGCAGAATGCAGCCGCCCCTCAGACGATTCTAACGACGATGAACAGAGGATGAATTTTTAATCTCATGAAAATACTGAAAAACCCGGCGGTGCTCTATGTGGCGGGTTCATTCCTGATTCAAGGGGTCAACCTGCTGACTACGCCCATCTTCACCCGCCTTATGACCACCAGCGACTATGGCGTGATGGCGGTTTACACCCTTTGGGTCGCCATCTTCGGAGCGATTATCGGCCTTCAGATCAACGGCTCCCTCAATAACGCCCTGATCCAATACGGGCCGGATGCTTTGAATAAGTATATGTCCTCCGTGATGACCCTTTCGGTTTTCAGCTTTGTGTTTTTTTTCGCCCTCTCCCTTTTGTTTCAGGACTTTTTAGGCCGGATCCTGCAGCTTGAGCCCTTTTTGGTGCCCATCATGGTGGTGCAGTGTTTTTTTGCCTTTACCATCTCATTCATGAACAGCAAATTCGTGGCCACCAAGCAGCCCATGAAATATTTTCTGCTCTCCGCTTTCAACACTTTCGGCATTGTCGCCCTTTCCATGGTCTTTGTCATCATGCGGGATACCGACAAATACCTCGGCCGTGTTTACGGCAACACCATTGTCAATGCTGTCTTAGGCCTCTGCTGTCTGGTTATTATCATGGGTAAAGGCAGACAGTTTATCAATCTTCAGTTTTGGAAATTCTGCCTGCCCATGACCCTGCCTCTGATTGTCCACACCCTGTCCAATCTGGTGCTCAATCAGGCCGACCGGTACATGCTGACCGCCCTGATTGACGACACCACCACGGGTATTTACAGTTTTGCCTATACCCTCGGTTCGGTGATCTCGGTGATCTGGATGGCCATCAACAACGCCTGGGTCCCCTGGTTTTACGAGAAAACCAAGAATGGGGAACATGGGGCGATTCTCTCCATGCAAAAGCTTTATAACGGGGTAATGGTTGCCCTGACCCTGGGCTTTATCCTGATCTCCCCGGAATTTGTCCGTTTGATGGGCTCGAAGGATTTCAGCTATGGCGCCTATCTGACCCCGGTCATCGCCGCCGGATGCTTTTTTATGTATCTGTACAGCTTTGCCGTCAACTATGAATTTTATCACCGCAAGACGGTGTTCATTTCCATCGGAACCCTGTTTGCCGCCCTGTTAAACATCCTGCTCAATTTCCTGATGATTCCCCGAATCGGCAGCATGGGGGCCGCGGTGGCCACCCTGATCTCTTACATTCTGCTGTTTATCTTTCATTACTGCATCGCAGCCTTTATCATCAAGGGCTTTATGATTCCCTTCCGGCGGCTGATGATTTCAGGATTGATGGTTTTGGTCGCTTTGGGTCTGTTCTATCTCTGCTTTGACCTGTGGCCGATTCGCTGGGCGGCTGCGCTGGGGGTGGCGGGATATCTGTTGAAAACAGCCCTTCCCTTTATCAAGAAAAACGGGGTATTACCCTCTGCCACCTCGGATACAAATTTGAACTTGGAGTGATGTGAATGTTTGGAGATAAAAAAATATTGGCCATCATCCCGGCCCGCAGCGGATCGAAGGGCCTGCCCAATAAAAATATTCTGCCCCTCAACGGCATTCCTCTGCTGGCTTACAGTGTCCTTGCCGCCAAAGAGGCCGGCGTTTTCGATGAGATTTTTGTCTCCACCGATTCGGAGGAATACGCCCAAATCGCCCTGCAGTACGGCGCCTCGGTTCCCTTTCTGCGGGCTAAAGAACTGGCTGCCGATCACTCTTCCTCCTGGGATTGTGTGCTGGAAGCCCTGGCGAAATATCAGGAAATGGGTCGGGACTTTGATTATGTGTTTCTTCTTCAGCCCACCTCTCCCCTTCGCACCGCCGAGGACATCTTGGGTGCCCTGCAGCTGATGAAGGATAAAAACGCCGACGCGGTGGTGGGGGTTTGTGAAGCTGAATACAACCCCTTGCATTGCAATACCCTTCCTGAGGACTTTTCCATGAAAAACTTTATTCCCAAAGAAGTTCTCAAGCCCCGTCAGCAGCTTCCGAAATATTACCGCATCAACGGGGCAGTATATCTTGTAAAATCGGCCAATATCATGGTTTCCCAAAACATCTACGACAGCAATGTCTTTGCCTATGTCATGCCCAGAGAACGTTCTGTGGATATTGACCATCTCGTTGATTTCATGACTGCCGAATCCATGTTAAAGAGATCCAAATAACTATCATCATTCAGCGAGGGAGTGCAGCGTTATGGAAAAAGAATACCGGATGAAAAAAATCAAACGCACAAAAACCAGCAGATGGAGTCTCATGAGTACAAAGAAAAAAATCGGAATCATTGCCGGCATTGTGGTAGGGGTTTTAGGTCTTGCGGCAGGTGCCGTATATCTCTACATCTCTCATATGATATCATTGGTTCATATTGTTCCCTCTTCCTCAGTGGTTCAGACCAGCACCGTTTCCAGCATGCCCATGCCCATGGAAAAGGATGTTTTAAATGTCCTGTTGATCGGCATCGACAGCCGAAACACGGTCACTGACCCGGTGGGCCGCTCGGACAGTATGATTCTGGTCTCTCTCAACACTCGGACCAAGCGCATTGTGATGACCTCCTTTATGCGGGACAGTTATGTGGAAATCCCCGGATACGGCAAACGCCGGCTTAACGCGGCATACCAGTACGGGGGGGCCGACCTGCTGGTCACCACCATCGAGCAGGATTTCAAGATTGATATCGATTACTATGTGAAAGTGGATTTCTTTGATTTCATGGAAATCATCGATAAGCTGGGGGGCGTCACCATTGATGTCACCGAGAAAGAGCTGCCGATTCTGAACATGTATGTTCGGGATATGAACAAGCTGCTGAAAGCTCCCGTTGAGGATCAGGTGCTCCCTGCCGCCGGCACCGGGCTGACCCTGACCGGCAAACAGGCGCTGGGCTATTCCCGCATCCGGTATATAGGCGATGACTTTAAACGCACCGAGCGTCAGAGA
>JAKOTC010000071.1 GCA_029776465.1 Bacillota bacterium | reverse complement strand
TTTTTTAAAAGGCCCAGTGTATGCCCCAGCAGGCGGATTTGGACAAACCGGGTTCGGATGGTGAAGTAAATGCTTCCTGCCAGGCAGAGTAGGACAAGGGGAAGCCCCCAAACCACCTGCTCATTGATAAAACGAAATACGGCTTCCAATTGATTTCCTCCCTCCCTCTTGTCTTTTATATTTACGCGGCGAACCTTGAAATCATGACGAAGGGCGGGTATAATAAGATAGAAATGAATTTTTATGAATCTATAAACTTTTCATCTGATTATGAAAATGAAAGGGCATGTGGGTATGACAGAAGAGTTTTTAAGGGAATTAGATCAATGGATCGAATCCAATCAGGAAAATATTTTAAATGACCTAACCCAGTTGGTGCGGATCAAAAGTGTCAGCGGGGAGGCAGAGGGGGATAAGCCCTTCGGTGAAGGCCCGGCAAAAGCGTTGGACGCTGCCCTTGCCATGGGGCAAAAGATGGGTTTTGAAACGGAAAACTATGACTACTATGCCGGTTCCATTCGATATGGCAACAAGCCTGAAATCGGAATGCTGGCCCACCTGGATGTGGTTCCCGAGGGCAGCAATTGGAACACGAATCCCTATGATGTTACCCTCCAAAACGGCACGCTCTTCGGCCGCGGGGTGAGCGACGATAAAGGCCCGGGCATCATGGCGCTTTATGTGATGAAATTCTTCAAGGATAAAAAAATTCCTCTTAAGTATGGACTGCGTTTAATTCTGGGCTGCGACGAGGAGAGCGGCAAAGGCTTCCGGGATATGGAGCATTTCTTAAAAGTGTCTGAGGCTCCCTTGTTCTCATTGGTGCCCGACGCCTCCTTCCCCTGCTGCAACGGGGAAAAGGGTATTTTAACCGGCAGCTTTGTTTCCGAGCCGCTGGAATCCACGCTGGTCTCCTTTAAAGGGGGACAGGTGCACAATATGGTGCCCGATGCCGCCGAGGCGGTGCTTGCCGGGATCACTTTAGAGCAGGCTCAAAATGCGGTGGGGGATATGCTGAAAGTGGAGGAGGCCGAGAACGGGATTAGATTCACAGCGAAGGGAACTGCCTGCCATGCGGCAGACCCCTTCAACGCTGTCAGCGCCGTAGAGCGGTTGGCTTCCGGCCTTCTGAAGTCCGGATTGGTCAGTGGAAAAACCGCCCGAATCCTTCAGTTTATTGCCGACATTCAATCGGATTTCCAGGGTACTAAAGCAGGAGTAGCTGCGGACGACAAGATTTCGACCCCGCTGACACTGGTTGTCGGTGTGGCTAAAACGGTTGAGGGACGGCTGAATCTCTCTTTGAATCTCCGCTATCCCACTACCGCGACTTCCCAGCCCATTATTGAAAAGCTGGAAGCTTTCGCAAAGGATTACGGCTATTCTCTTACGGATATCAACGACAGCAAACCTCTTTATTATGCGCCTGATCATCCGGCTATCGTCACATTGGTGAATACCTTCAATCAGGTGACCGGCCTGAACGCAAAGCCCAAGGTGATTGGTGGCGGAACCTATGCCCGAGCAATTCCCCGTGCGGTTTCCTTTGGCGTAGAGTTCCCTGAGGATTCCAACACGCCCTCCCCTTATCCGGAGGGACACGGCGGCGCCCATCAGCCCGACGAAGCCTGGAGCATGAAAGCATTAAATGACTGCCTGCGTATCTATGTTCAGACCATTCTGCGGTTAAACGAGTTGGATTTGGAAATGATTCTGTAATTGGCGGCGAACCCCCATATTTTTATCACATTCAGGGAACGCTCGTCTAAACAAAAAGACCGTTTTCATCTGAAAACGGTCTTTTTGTTTAGGTAAGAGGTTATTCGGGAAGTAAAGAGATTATGCAAATGTAATGCTGTTTAAAATGGCGTCGATATTGGACTTGACAGAAGTGTCCTCATCCTGCACAAAAACAATGTTAATGCTTTGGAACTGACCTTCTTCATAGTAGATCAGCAGGCTGTATGCCTCAACCATGGTGCCGGAAGAGCTTTTGGTAGTATAGTGGGCATATACGGCAGGCATACCGGCTACAGTGGCCTGGTTGTCGAACTCGGCAAAAGTGACATCCGTATAGTTGGGGAGAGTTGCTGCGGCATAGGATTCCTCGTCCCAAGAGCTGGGGGAAGTTCCCATGCTGTCGCCGACAAATGAAATCCCAATGGATGCCTTTGCGTTTTCATCTTGGGCCATCTGGATACCCTGGTTATCGGTAAATTCGCCTAAATCGCTGGGCACGTTAAGGGTAATGCCATTAACGGTTTTGCTGACAAGTGTTATTTCTTCCTCTGAACAGGCGGTGAGTCCCAGAATCAAAGCGGCTGCCATCAGAGCAAGCAGAACGGATGACACAATTTTTTTCATTTGGTAAAAGGCCTCCCATGTTTTAATACGGCTTATTATTATAGCATGATTTGTCGTTTCAGGCATCTCAAAAGCGTGAAATGGTGCTTTTGAGGTGCGAAATGTATAGATCCTGCATAAAATTTCTATTTTCATGTGTCCGTGATGGAAGACGTGTGTTTCTGTGGAATCATAAGAGGTGGAGAAAAATATGCTCAGAATTGCGGTTTGTGATGATGAAGCAGCCGGCCTTAATGCTGCTATTCAAATGATAGAGGCCTGGTCGGCCGAACGGGAGATTGCAGTTGAAATATTCCGTTTTAATAATGCCGATGAGCTGATTGCTAAAAGCGCTTCAGTCCGAATGGACGTTATTTTTTTGGATATTATCATGCCTTTGCTCAACGGGATAGACGCCGGCAAGGAGATCCGCCAGAAGGATAAAGTGGTAAAAATCATATTTTTAACCTCTTCGCCGGAATTTGCCCTACAATCCTATGAGGTAAAAGCCTACGATTATCTGTTAAAGCCCCTTCATTACGATAAATTGAAAGAAACGCTGGACGAATGCAGTATGATTTTTCGCCAGGAATCTCCCAATATTGTGCTGAAAACATCCTATGGGTATCAGAAAATCTACTTTCATGATATGGAATACGCGGAAGCCCAAAACAAAAAGGTGATCTTTTATCTGCGAAACGGTAAAAGTGTTGAAGTGTGTGAGACACTGAATTCCTTTGAAAGCAGGCTTTCAATCGAGGACGGGTTTTTCAAATGTCATCGCAGTTATCTGGTTTATCTGCCCAATGTGGACCATTTTAATGCCGCGGAAATTGTCACCAAATCCGGACGCATCATTCCTATTGCCAGAGGGTATGGCAAGGCATTTCAGGAGGCTTATTTTGACGCGGTGTTTGAGGGAAAAGTCTAAATCGAGAATGCAGCAGAGGATTTTAAATCAAAGAGCTAAAAAAGGCTCAGCCGGGAAAACCCTAATTTGTTTATTAAACGGCAGGCAATATTGTAAATTTATACAATTATTATAAAAGATAAAGCCTTGTCTGTTGCTGTTATATAGATTCTTTGGTATCACCTTGACAACGCACAATCATCATGTTAATATCAAAAATATTAATAATTGTCAGGGAATTTGTGGCAGAAGGCTGAATTTAAAAGCGGATGAATGGCCCTGCATAAATAAACAAAATGATCCGGCTTTTTGCAATGGGTTTACTTGACAGAGCTTGTCCCCTATGATGCACCTGCACTCCGTAGATATAAGGTATCGGCGGGGAAGAAATACAAGGGAGGAACGTTATGACATCGTCACAAATTCAGATACTGATAGGAATGGCAGCTTATTTGCTTTTTTCTCTTGGTATCGGCCTCTGGTACGCCAGAAAAAGCAATTCGGGTTCAGAGGGATACTTTTTAGGCGGAAGAGGTTTGGGTTCCTGGGTCGCCGCAATGAGCGCAGAAGCCTCCGACATGAGCGGATGGCTTTTAATGGGGTTGCCCGGAGTGGCTTATTTTACCGGAATGGGTGAAGCTGCCTGGACGGCCATCGGACTGCTCATCGGTACATATCTCAACTGGAAACTGGTCGCGGTTCGGCTTCGCAAGTATTCCCAGATTGCCAACAATTCTATTACACTGCCTGACTATTTTTCCAACAGGTTTCATGACAAAAAGAAGATTTTAATGACCATTGCATCCCTGATCATTCTGTTCTTTTTCTCCATCTACGTGGGAAGCCAGTTTGTCACCTTCGGCAAACTGTTTACCTATCTTTTCGGAACAGAGAATTATTATACCGGTATGGTCATTCTCGGCGCCGTGTTTGTCTTGGGCTATACGCTGATCGGGGGCTTTTTGGCCGAAAGCATCACGGATTTTATTCAGGGTGTGCTGATGTTTGTGGCCCTGTTGGTGGTTTTGGGCGGTTCGGTGATTGCTCTGGGCGGATTTGGCGCCATTGCCGACAAACTGGGTGATATCCCCCGGTTTACCGATATCTTCGGCATTGCCACTCCCTTGGACGAATCGGGTAATGTGGTAGTGTCGGGCGCGAAGCAGGCAATAGTGAATGGAGCAGCTTCCTTTGGCGCCGGTTCGAATTACGGCCTGTTAAATATTTTGTCCTGCATAGCCTGGGGGCTGGGCTATTTTGGAATGCCTCAGGTACTCCTCCGTTTTATGGCTGTCAAAAAATCCAGCCAGCTTAAAAAGTCCCGCATTATCGCAGTTGTCTGGTGCGCGATTTCTCTGGTTGCGGCAGTGACCATCGGCCTTTTCGGACGCGCACTTCTGCCTACACTGCTTCCCACATCGGGCGAAGCGGAAAAGATCTTCATAGAATTGACGACTCGGTTCTTCCCGCCGATTATCGCAGGACTGGTTTTGTCGGGAATCCTTGCGGCTTCCATGAGCTCCTCCGACTCTTATATGTTGATTGCCTCTTCGGCTGTGGCAAAAAATCTCGTGGGTGGATTTGGCAAAAAAGTTTCGGACAAAACCATCATGTGGGTAGCCCGGATCTCCTTGCTCGTCATTACTGTTTTTGGCGTTTTAATTGCCCTCTCCGGCAACGACACGATTTTCCGTATTGTTTCGTACGCTTGGGCAGGGTTTGGCGCTGCATTTGGTCCGCTGATTCTTTTCTCCCTTTTCTGAAAGCGCACCAACCTTCCGGGCGCCGTCGCGGGTATGCTGTCCGGCGGTATTATGGTCATCGTTTGGAAGCATTTTATCAGCCAACTGGGTGGCATCTTCGCGGTGTATGAACTGCTTCCCGCCTTCATCATTTCCTGTATTGTGATTGTGGTGGTTAGTTTGGTCACAGCACCTCCCTCCAAGGAAATTGAAGAAGAATTTGAAATGGTTAAAAGCGCAGATATTTAATTTAGAACAATAATCTAATAAGCAGCAGCCTTGAAGCTTAAGCTTCTAGGCTGCTTTTTATACGAATCATCTACTCTAGGTGCCCCTATTTACCCAGGACATCGGCATAAGATTCAGGTCCTCCCTGGGGGCATGGGATCTTTAAAAGGAAATTTTGGGTTGTTTCAGGCGGCAAGAATGAATTTTTCAAGACAAAAAACAGGGATGCTTTAAAGCATCCCTGTGGTTTTATGGGCAAACGATTATGCTTTTTTGGGCCGTTTTTTTGCCGGTGTTTCAAGCTTGGCAGCTTTGTGCTTCTGCCAGACAACCCAAAGGGGAACGGCGATAAAGATGGTGGAATAGGAACCGGAGATCAAGCCAATGGTCATGGGCAGAGAGAAGGTGCGAACCGACTCCAGATTGAAAATATAGGAGAAAACAGTCATGACGATGCTGGCTATAAGAGTGGCGATGGTGGTGTAAATCGAACGGGTGATCGACTGGGAAATACTCATGTTGGACAGTTCCTCAATGGACATTTTGTTCCCGTAAATGCCACGGTTTTCACGAATACGGTCGTAAATAACAATGGTGTCGTTCAGGGAGAAGCCGAGGATGGTGAGGATAACTGCCACAAAGTTGGTATCCAGCGGCATGCGCATGACGACGAAAGTAACCCAAACCATTAAGCAGTCGTGCAGAAGAGCAACCAAGCCCATTGCACCGGCTGAGAAACCGCCGATTTTTTTGAAGCGGAAGGCCACATATAAAACCATCAGAATGCTGGCCAGCAGGATAGCTACCATGGACTTCAGGAAGAAGGAACGTCCCATGGTGCTGGGAACATTGCTGGAAGATTCAATAGTAAATGAGTGATTGGGATAGGTTTTGTTTAATGTCTCAGTCAGTTTTGCCTGTCCGTTAACGGTTGCGGCTTCGCCGGATTCCAGCGTGACGGTGAGGCGCATAGTCTTTGTGACATAGTCTTCTGATTGCTGAACGCTGCAGGTGAGGCCCGTTTCCTTCTGAATGGTGTTTTGAACGGCATCGATGTCCACGTCACCGGTGTAGGAATAAGTGATAATCGATCCGCCCTTAAATGTAACGTCCAATTTCACGCCAAAAACAAGGCCGATAATGACGCCGATTAAAAGCAGTGCGATTGAGATGGAGAAGAAGATTCTTCTCTTGCCATAAAAATCAAACATTATCTGTCACCTCCATAAAGCCAGGGGTTACGCAGGAATTTAAACCGTGAAATACCCATCAGCATCAGTTTGGAGGCACCAACACCCATAATGAAGTTCATCAGAACACCGGCAAACAGGGTATAGCCGAAGGAGTATACAAGACCTTCTGCCGAGGCGCCAAACCATTTGAAAATAAAGGAGAACATGGTGGAGACAAAGCTGTTGGTCGGTCCGAAGGCGCCCATCAGGATTAATGCGACGATAATAACGGTGATGTTGCCGTCGAAGATGGAGGAGAAAGCGCGGTCATAGCCGGCGCGAAGGGCAGCGTCAAGGCTCTTGCCTGCGTTGATTTCCTCTTTGATACGGGCGTTGGTAATCACGTTTGCGTCAACCGCCATACCGGTCGACAGGATAATACCGGCGATACCGGGAAGTGTTAAGGTGAAGCTGGGGAACACCGGGAAATAACCGGTGACCAGGGCGACCATACCGGAAACCTGGGCAGCCAGTGCGAAGCAGGCAATCACGCCGGGTAAACGGTAAATCAGGATCATCATGATGCAAATCAGAATAAATGCGATAACACCTGCCAGAACCATGACATCCTTGGCGCTTTGACCCAGGGTCGGGCTGATGGTGTTGAAGCTTTCACGCTCCAATTTGAAGGGGAGAGCGCCGGAGTTGATTTTATCCGCCAGTTCGCGGGCGGTTTCAGCAGTGAAGCTGGGGTTTTCAATGACCGCCTCGCCGCCGGTAATTTGATCTCTAACCTGGGGAGCAGATATCTCGGTTTCATCCATCCAGATTGAAATATATCCGCCAATCAATCTGCCGGTTGCTTCAGAGAACTTCGTTTTACCGGAGTCTTTAAGCACCAATCTGACCACATACTGTCCGTTCTGTGTGTTAACGGCCATTTCTGCTTTCTCGATGTCATTTCCTTCGAGAATGACCTTCTCTTTGGTGACGCCGGCAGGAGCGCCGTTTTCATCTTTTTCGTCGCCCTCGCGGAAGGTCAGCAATGCGGTCTCGCCAAGCTCGTCCACAGCTTTTTCCGGATCAAAGTCTGTTTCGTCCGGTTTCCAGGGGAAGCGAACAATAATGCGGTCCTGGTCATAGTCTGTATAAACTTCATAGTCGGTAATGTTGTTTGTTATAAGTCTGGTTTTAATAACCGAAACGGCTGCATTCAGCTGGTCTTTTGTCGCGTCGAATCCGTCTGCCGGTTTGAATGTACAGTCAACACCGCCTCGGATATCAATACCCCAGCGAATAGAGTCCGCGCCTTTGATGATAACATGCTCAGTATCCCCGTACCACCACGATATGCCAAAGAAAGTGGTGTAGGTCAGGGCTGCAATGAGAGCAAGTACCACAAAAAAAACAAACCCTCTTGTCTTTTTCATTTTTCGCCCATCCTCCAAAGATTTTCTTTCCTCTTAGTCATGTGATTAATTATATCCGTATCTGCACAAAAAGTCAAATAAAATCTTTTGATTTATTATCATATTTGTCCTTTTTATGGGTATAATTACTTATTATATTCTGCTTCCCTTCCATTTTTTAATTGTACAAGCTATATAAAAATTATTAAAAAATATTTAATTTTTTTGAAATAAGTATTGACATTCTGTTTCCTCTCATTTATAATGAAGCTAGAATAAGAAATGGGGTGACGTTACCCATAGGCAGAATCTGCGGAAGGAGGCATGAAGATGAAAACTTTTTTCATCCGTTATGTCGAAAAAACGCTCAGCCCGGTAACGCAAGGAGGCAATTAAACAAATAAGAGGAAAGGGGGGCTGGAGAAAGAGATCTGATCCGATTAATGGGGATTATCAATTCAAGTGAAAGGATGAGTCCTGTGACAACCCGTTTTTCGAAGGCGATGAAATCTTCGGAAGGAGAAACTCCGCCGTATAGGTAACGGATTGTAAAAGAAAGGGGATGATTCCAATGTGGAATGAGGTGAAGAAAACCTGAAAAGTCCAAGGGCATTCGGGGGAAGATGATCCGTCGCTGCAGAAGGTAGCGGTTAAAGGATATCCCATCATCTGTTAAACAGATTATGTTCTTGCAATCAGGTTTTCCGTCCACAACTGAATATAGCATAAATAAAGCGTCCGACGAGGGTCGGGCGCTTTAGAATTGTCATCACCATTTAAAGGACAAAATCGCTGTTTTTATGACTTTAAAATCAGGGCTTGAATCATTGATAATCCGCTGTTTTTGTGGTATGCTTTAGCCAGATTCTATTTATTTTAGATAGGAGGATATACCAATGAGCGAGTATCTTGCGAACCCCTCCCGTTATTCAACCATGAAGTATAACCGTTGCGGAAGAAGCGGACTTTTGTTGCCGGCGGTTTCACTGGGGCTGTGGCATAATTTCGGCGATGATATGCCTATTGAAAACAGCCGCGCCATGCTGAGAACCGCTTTTGATCTGGGGATCACCCATTTTGACCTTGCCAATAACTATGGTCCTCCTCCGGGCAGCGCGGAAGAGAATTTCGGAAAGATTTATGCTCAGGATTTTAAACCCTATCGGGACGAATTGATTATTTCCATCAAAGCGGGCTGGACCATGTGGCCGGGTCCCTATGGGGATTACGGGTCAAAGAAATACCTGATTGCCAGTCTGGATCAAAGTCTGAAGCGGATGGGTTTAGAGTATGTGGATATTTTCTACTCTCACCGGCCCGACCCCGAAACCCCCATTGAAGAAACCTGTGAGGCGCTGGCTCAAGCTGTGAGAAGCGGAAAGGCTTTATATGTGGGCATTTCTCAGTACAACCCCGACCAGACCCGCCGGGCGGTGGAAACCCTGAGGGGGATGGGCATTCGTCTACTGATCCACCAGCCCAGGTATTCCATGTTTGACCGTTGGATTGAGGACGGGCTGCAGGAGGTGCTGGAAACCGAGGGGGTCGGATCGATTGCCTTCTGTCCGCTGGATCAGGGTATTCTGACCTCCCGCTATCTGGAGGGAATTCCGAAGGATTCCCGCGCCGGAAAAAGCGCTGCCTTTGCCGATCGGGTGACCGCCGAAAAGGTGGAAAAGGTGAAAAAATTAAATGAGATTGCGAAAGAACGTGGACAAAGTATGGCTCAGATGGCCCTGTCCTGGGCACTGAGAGGCGGCAAGGTAACATCGGTATTGATTGGCGCAAGCCGGCCTTCTCAGGTGGTAGAAAACGCCCGATGCATTGAAAAGCTTGACTTTACAGAGGATGAACTGAGCCGGATTGAAGAGATTCTGGCCGGAAAATAAAAGGGCTGTGAAAGGAACTGCGGGAAAATGGACTGGACTTATAAAGGCGTGAAAGCCAAGGAAATTTCCTTCCCTCTGGGAGGGATCGGCACCGGCTGTGTCGGCCTTTCGGGAAATGGTCGGCTGATCGACTGGGAAATTTTTAACCGCCCCAATAAAGGGGGAATGAACGGATTTTCTTCTATCGCGGTAAAGGCTGAGGATGAAAAGGGGCTGATTGACGCCCGGTTTTTGCAGGGAGATTTGCAGCCGCCCTATATGGGAGAGTATACTCAAAAGTTCGGCTATTCCGGTTATGGATTTGGCCCCAGCCGGGCCACGCTGGCCGGGATGCCCCATTTTGAATACACCGAATTTGAAGGCAAATTCCCCTTCGCCTCCATCACCTTTGCGCAGAAGGAATTTCCGCTGAAATTGAGGATGACCGCCTTCAATCCCTTTATTCCCTCCAATGAAGAGGACAGCTCCATTCCCGCAGCCTTTTTTGAGATTGAAGCGGCAAATCCCACCGACAAGAACCTGAAGTTTACAGCGGCCTTTAATCTGGCCCTCCCGAATCTGGAGTTTGCCCCTCAGCCCGAGGAGGGCAACTTCTCCCGATGGATTGAGGAAGAGGGCTATCATGCCCTCATGATGGGAAATCATGCCCAGCCGGACAGCATCGGTTATGGGGATCTGATTGTCCTGACCGATGCGGAGGTGGTCTCTTATCAGCAGCACTGGTATCGAGGAAGCTGGTTTGATAATCTAAAAATTTTTTGGCAGGACTTCTGCCGACCGGGCAGATTAAAAAATCGCTTTTATGACCAAACCAAGCCGGGGGACGTTTCCACCCTGGCCGCCCATTTGGAACTCAAACCGGGAGAAGCCAAAAAGGTTCGATTTATTCTTTCCTGGAGCTATCCCAACTGCGAAAACTATTGGAGACCCCCGGAGGGAGACAACTCTTGCGGAGAGGGCTGTTGCTGCAGCGAGAACAGGGGCAAGAACAACGGATGGAAAAACTATTACGCCACCCGCTTTGCCGATTCTTTTTCAAGCGCAAGGTATGCCATGCAGGAGTTTGACCGTCTTTATCATCAAACCCGGCTGTTTCAGAAAGCACTCTTTGACAGCGCCATGCCCAAAGAGGCTATCGAGGCGGTATCGGCCAATATCTCCATCCTGAAGACCCCCACCTGTCTGCGGCTGGAGGATGGCTCCTTTTACGGCTGGGAGGGAACCATGTGTACATGCGGCTGCTGTGAGGGTTCCTGCACCCACGTCTGGAATTATGCCTATGCGCTGCCCTTCCTTTTCCCGCGTCTGGAGCGGTCTATGCGGGATTTGGATTTCCGGTATAACTACCGGGAGAACGGCGGGATGAATTTTCGGCTGATGCTGCCGCTGGGCAGGCCGGATGACGGAATGCGCCCCTGTGTGGACGGCCAGTTTGGCGGGGTGATGAAGACCTATCGGGACTGGAAAATCAGCGGGGACAGCGAGTGGATGAAAAAGCACTGGCCTAAAATCAAGAAAAACATTGAATTTGCCTGGTCTCCTGAGAATCCCGACCGGTGGGATCCCGAAAAGACCGGCGTCATTCAGGGTCGTCAGCACCATACTTTAGATATGGAATTATTCGGCCCCAACTCCTGGCTGACAGGTTTTTATCTGGGCGCACTGAAGGCGGGGGCGGAGATGGCAGACTTTTTGGGTGAGCCCGAAACCGCCGCCGAGTATCGGGAGATTTTTAACCGGGGTCGCAAATGGGTGGCCGAAAATCTTTTTAACGGCGGATATTTTATCCAGAAATGCAATATCGGTGATATCAATGTATTACAGCCCTACGAGGAGAAGGACCCCAAAATTTATGATTCCTATTGGAATGCCGAGGCCGGGGAAATCAAATACCAGATTGTCTACGGCTGCTCCATCGACCAGGTTTTGGCTCAGTGGCATGCCAATCTCATAGGTTTGGGAGAGATTTTTGACCCGGCTCAGACAAAAAGCGCGTTGAGGGCAATTTATCGATATAATTTTAAAAAAAGCATGCGCAATTTCGCCAATGTCTGCCGGATTTATTCCCTCAACGATGAGGCCGGAACGGTGATCTGCGCCTATCCCGACCATGTGAAAGCTCCGGTCGTTCCGGTTCCCTATAACGATGAGACCATGTACGGCTTTGAGTATCAGGTGGCCATCCATATGCTGATGGAGGGGATGGAGGCCGAAGGCGAAGAACTGATCCGGGCTATCCGTTCCCGATTTGACGGAGAGCGGCGAAACCCCTGGAACGAATACGAATGCGGAAGCAATTATGCCCGTTCCATGGCCAGCTATGCCCTGTTGAACGCATACAGTGGCATGGAGTACAATATGGTTCAAAAGCATTTAGGCTTTACCCCCAAGCATGACGGTTCCTTCTTCTGGGCGCTGGACGGAGGATGGGGCAGGGTAGAGTTTCAGGATGCTTCGGTTCGGCTGACGGTTTTGTATGGATCGCTCGCACTGGACAGCTTTAAGCCCGGTACTTTGAATCCCACCCGGGTGATGCTGGACGGAAAACCGGTTTCTTTTACTTGCGATTCCAATCTACGCTTTGTGAAAACCCTTGAGATTCAAGCCGGGCAGACGGTTGAGTTTCAAAAATAAAAAATGCGCGGGCGAGCCGCGTATTTTCAAATAGATTTACCATATCAAATCGGATGGGGTGAATTTCGGATGGGGTGAATTGTTTCAAACGGGTTGTTTTTTCATTTCTGATAGGCGTATTGGTCTTCACTGCGGGATGTTCCAAAACATCTGAAACGTCTTCAGTGCCTTCGAATCCCGATTTAGTCACGGTTTTGCGGGAGAAGGGGTGTCTTGAGGGTGTTTATCGGGAAATTGATTTGGATTTTGACGGTGTCAGCGAAGTAATCGCCTATCCGAACGTCGGGTCTACTTTTGCGATTAATCCGTCTGTCTTTGCCTTGAATCAGGATGGAGAAGTGCAAATACTGTATCAGGGAGGTGTGTCATTCACGGAAGAGAATGACCGGGAAGAACAGTATGAATTGGAGGGCGTGGTGGATATCTATCTACTCACGGAGAAAGCGACCGGAAGAAAGAAATACGTCATTGAATGGTTCCTTGCCGACGGATTTTGCACCCAAATGCACACCATCTCCATTCTTTCAAAGACAGCGGAGGGCATTCAAACGGAAACGCTTTTTTATGACGGTTGCGATAAAGAAGCCGAAAGAGCAAACGAGAAAAAATACGGAGCTGATGATAGCAGGGTACACACACTGAAGTTTCTTGTAAATGACCGAAAGGTGAATGAATCGGACTATCAGCAAGCCGTTCAGGATTTTTGGGGCGAAACAGTGCAAAAGATTTTAAGCCGGGAGGATTTTAAAGTTTAATCTGCCCTCAATCAGGCGATATAACTGCGCACCCGGAAGGAGACACCCAGGCTTTCGGCAATCTTTCTGCAGGCTTCAATATCCTCGGCAGGCATGGTGTCCACCACAGTCATAATCACCTTGGGAACAAAATGCTTTACCTTATCGGCGAAATCCAGCATGGCGTCGAAGGCGGCCTCTCCGTCCCGAGGATGACAGATGCGGGAATATTCGGCCGCATTTTTGGCATTGAGGGAGATGGAGACCACATCCACTAAGCCCTCAAACAAAGGAGCCACATCCTGACCTGCGATAAGGGAAGCATGGCCGTTAGTGTTGACCCGGACGGGCAGATTGTATTGCGCCTTAAACTGTTTGCAGACCCAAAGCAGTTCATTCAGCCGGATGGTGGGTTCGCCGAATCCGCAGAAAACCAGTTCTCGGTATTGCTCGGGGTTGCGAGATTGAATATCCAGCCAGACTTCCTCTCGGGTAGGCTCTCTCTCCAGCCAGAGGGAATGAGCCGAGCCCACAGTGTCGGTATTTTTTCGGATGCAGAATTCACATGCGCAGGTGCAGCGGTTTGTCAGGTTGACATAGAGAGCATTGTCTAAAACATAGGTAATTTCCATTTCACATTTCCTTTTCTTGATTTATTTGACGGTTGAAGTTCCGGGAGGTATTTAAAACATGAGTAATTTTGTTGACATTTTGGAAAAGGTGAATACCATCCGAAGCCGAGTGGCCGAGGCCGCGGTTTTGTCGGGACGAAAGCCGGAGGACATCACCCTTATGGTCGCCACAAAGACCCAGAATCCCGATACGGTTCGGGCGGTGATTCGGGCGGGTGTGGATGCCGTGGGGGAAAACCGGGTGCAGGAACTGATGGAAAAGCAGAAAGAAGGAGCTTATGAAGGAGTTCCTCTGCATTTCATCGGCTCTTTGCAAAGCAATAAGGCGAAATATATCGTGGGGCTTTGCGCGCTGATTCATTCGGTGGATTCCCTCAGCCTTGCCGCAGAGATTCATCGCCAGGCGGTTAAAAAGGGCATCTGCCAGCCGGTGCTGGTCGAAGTCAATATCGGGCTGGAGGAAAGCAAAGGCGGGGTTCGCCCGGAAGATTTAAAAACTTTTTTGGAAAAATTGAAGGACTATCCGTCCCTGCTGGTTCAGGGGCTGATGACCATTCCCCCCAAAGCGGAAAAACCCGAGGACAGCCGTCCTTATTTTAAAAGGATGAAAGTGCTGTTTGAAGAAGCCAAGAGCTGGGAAGGCTATTCCGGGATGACTGTCCTTTCTATGGGGATGAGCGAGGATTATGTAGTGGCTGTGGAGGAGGGTTCAACCCTGATCCGCCCCGGAACGGCTATTTTCGGCCCGCGAGTGTATACTAAAACCTAATTGCTTTGGGCAGCTTATCTTATTATAAGCCTTTTCCTTTGCCTTGTGCAAGTCAAACCCCGAACGGCGGTTAAGCCATTTGTTGTTTCTTTTGTGATTTTCAAAAAAAGGCTTAAAAAATGGTTAGAAATATGGTATAATAATTCTATCATAAATGTGCGGATTGAAAGGAAATCATATTTTCTCATCAATCCACTTAGAAGGGCAGGAGAATCCAATGAGCATTATTCAAAAATTTGAACTGACCGGCAAGGTCGCTCTGGTTACCGGAGCATCTTACGGAATTGGGTATGCAATCGCAAAAGGCTTGGCAGATGCTGGAGCTACCATCGTTTTCAATGATATCAATCAGGAGCTGGTGGATAAAGGAATAGCCGCCTATGCCGCTGACGGCGTTAAAGCCTATGGCTATGTCTGCGACGTCACCAAGGAAGATCAGGTTGTCGCCATGCTTGAGAAGATTTCTAAGGATGTTGGCACAGTGGACATCCTGGTTAATAACGCGGGCATCATCAAGCGTATTCCCATGCATGAGATGAGTGCAGAGGATTTCCGCCAGGTAATTGATGTGGACTTGACCGGTCCGTTTATTATGGCCAAGCATGTCATCCCGGACATGATCAAAAAAGGCCGCGGAAAAATCATCAATATCTGCAGCATGATGAGCGAACTGGGCAGAGAAACCGTTTCCGCCTATGCTTCCGCGAAGGGCGGCCTGAAAATGCTGACCCGCAACATTGCCGCCGAATATGGCCAGTCCAACATCCAGTGCAACGCCATCGGCCCCGGTTATATAGAGACTCCCCAAACCGCTCCTGTCCGCGCGGATGGACATCCCTTCACCACCTTTATCATCGGCCGCACCCCTGCCGCTCGCTGGGGCAAAACCGACGATCTGGTGGGCCCGGCGGTCTTTTTGGCCAGCGAAGCCAGCGACTTTGTCAACGGCCATGTGCTTTATGTGGACGGCGGCATTCTGGCTTACATCGGCAAACAGCCCAAGTAGTTTTCAAAGCAATTCAAAACCCGCTGCCGGTATTCGGCGGCGGGTTTATTGTAATGTTCGCAAGGAGGACAACGGGTTATGATTTTAGTCGGTGAATCGCTGAACAGTTCCATCCCCGAAATCCAGCAGGCCCTGAAAGCCCATGATGAGGCGTATATGGTTGATATGATCCTCAGGCAGGAAGCGGGGGGTGCGGACTATCTGGACATCAACGCCGCGGTTCCCTTTGACCGGGAGGCAGAAAATATGGCCTGGCTGTTGGGATTGGTGCTAAAACATTCCTCCTGCGGTATTTCACTGGATGCAGCCAGCCCTGAGCTGATGATGGAATTTTTGCCGAAAATAAAAGACCGTAAGTTGATTATCAATTCGGTCACGCTTGAGGATCGATATGAACGCCTGATCGCTGCCGCAAGAGAACGGGGGGCTAAAATTGTGGGGCTGCCCCTATCCGGGGGTCAAGTTCCCGATAGTGTCAGCGAGCGTTTGGAAAACGCGGAGAAGCTGATTGAAAAACTGAAAGCTGCCGGATTTCAAGAGGGAGATATCTTCATCGATGCCCTTGTGAGGCCGATTTCCTTTTACCGAAACGCCGCCATAGCCACACTGGAAACCATCCGGCAGCTTAAAGCCCGGTTTCCCGGCGTGAAAACCGTTGCGGGTATCTCCAATATTTCCTACGGCCTTCCCAGCCGGGAGAAGCTGAACGCCGTATTTCTGGCCATGGCTATGCAGGCAGGGCTGGACTGTGCAATCTGCAACCTCACCGCTTACAACACCGCCGAAGTCCTTCGGGTCTGCAATGCATTGCTGGGGTGGGATGCAGGGTGTTTGGAGTATATTAAGGAGGAAAAGTAGGGTAATGATTCGATTCATTCATATCTAAAGAGAAAAAGCGGCCGACAGCCGCTTTTGATTTTTATGCCAGCTTTGCAGTGATTTTTCTTCCTAATATGGTTTTCACCGGAATGCCCTCCGGGTTGGGATAGTTAAAGTCCGAATAAATGATATAAGCCGAATCCTCCCCCAAAGCGACCATGTCGCAGTAAGAACAGGTTTCCGTCTGGTATTCTCCAGGGGGAATAATGGCAATCCGATCCTCCCATTTCAGGCAGGAAGGGTCAGCGGTGGCACGCAGGAAAAGCCCTGTTCTTCCGTAACCGGCCAGGGTGATTCCGTTTTCCAGGGTCAGCAGGGTTGGCCAGACTCCGCGATCGTCAAAATAAGCGGGTTTTGTCCAGGTCTTGCCGTTGTCAATGCTTCTGCAGAAATGGAGGGGCCCGATGCCATGCCCGTCTGTGGTGCGAAGCAGGCAGAAGATGCTGCCGTCGGGGGCAAAGGTGATATCGGGTTCGTGATACCCACCCCGCTTTTCCCACTTCTTATCGACAGAGGGGATCGGTTGGTATTCGATATGGCTGATCAACTCAAAGGAATGGCCGTTGTCGGTGGAAACACAAAAGATGGCGTTGTCTGTTCGGCGTGTCAGGTCATTATAATCCAGATAGGTATAGGTAATGCCCCAAATCGTTCCGTCCGGAGCTTTTCTCAGCCGCCAGAAAGCATGGCGGGGAACCACGCCGTCCGCAGCCCAGTTGGTGATACCCGGCAGATTAACCGGGATTTCTTCCTCCACCCACTCATTGGTTCCGGATTTCATCCGTTCCAGAAACCATTTGTCCATCTCTGGCGGAAAAGCTTCGGGAGAATAAACACGGATTTCCCGCCCATATAAAATAACAGAACTGATAGGCGGCAGGGAGGGTATCATTTCTTCCTGTTTAAAAGGAGGCTTAACCTTAATACGGACTCGGTCGCCATTGGTGC
>JAKOTC010000070.1 GCA_029776465.1 Bacillota bacterium | reverse complement strand
TTCCTATTTTATCATTTTCTTTTCTTCTTGGCAACACTTGAACTGATCTGGATAAATTGTTATAATATTGGCAACTATAAATGAAAGAAGGCTTATTATGATCGTTACGACAACTCCCAGCATTGAAGGCCACTCCATTGTTGAATATAAAGGCATTGTATTCGGTGAAGTGGTATCCGGCGTAAATTTCATCAAGGATTTTGCCGCTGGTTTAACCAACTTTTTCGGCGGCCGTTCCAATTCTTATGAAGGCGAGTTGATTGAGGCCCGTCAAAACGCCATCAACGAAATGGCTATGCGCGCCACGCAGATGGGCGCCAATGCCGTTGTGGGCGTGGACGTGGATTATGAAGTGTTAGGCCAGGGCAATATGCTTATGGTGACCGCATCGGGAACCGCAGTCGTTATCTCATAATAAAGCACGTAAAAATTTAAAGAGGCGGAAAAACCCGCCTCTTTTTTATTGTATTCGGGCCAGTCCCTCACAGATTGCTTTGAAAACCGGTCCGGCGGTCTCACTGCCGGAGATGCCGTCCTCGGACATCACCACGATGGCATATCGGGGATTTTGGGAAGGATAAAACCCCGCAAACCAGGCCCGATTAATCTCCCGCCCTTCCACCAATATGCCCGTTTCGGCGGTGGCCGTTTTTCCCCCCGCACCGCCGGTGGAGGGCATGGCGCTTTTACCGGTTCCGGTTTCCATGGCGTTGCGCATAAAATCCGCCACCTTGGCCGCGCTTGATTTGGTAATGACCTGAATCCCGCCTGCCTTCGTCATTTCACTCAAGCTGCCGTCAGCTTGAACAATGCCCTCTACCAGGGAGGGCTTATAAAGCACCCCTCCGCCCGCGATACAGGAAACCAGGCAGGCAATCTGCAGGGGCGTCGCCGTAAGTTCGCCCTGTCCAAAGGCAAAGTTGGCAAGCCCGGCGGGAAGTTTCAAGGTTGAAACCCGGGGCAGTGTGCCGCTTTGGGCCACAATAGTCGAAGCCAGCTGTTCCTTCGAGCCCAGCCCAAGCCGCTTTGCATAATCCAGCAGCTTTTCCCAGCCGATCTTTTTGGCCAATTCAATGAAATAAACATTACAGGATTGGGCAATGGCATTACTCATATTCAAAAGACCGTGCCCTTCTTTCCGATGGCAGTGGAAAACAACATCCCCCACCGCAATCTCCCCTGTGCAATTAAACGTCAAATCAGCTGAAATTCCGTTGTCCAGCGCCGCTGCCGCCACTACCAGTTTAAAGACAGAACCGGTGCTGTAAGGGCTGAGCGTTTTATTCAACAGCGGACTCCCCGTTTGATACAGGCTGGCGGCCACATTATAGGGGTTAAAATCCGGCAGGCTCACAGAGGCCAGTATCTCATTGTCGGGAACGGATAAAACCAGAACCGCTCCGCTGGTCAACCCCTTTTCCTTGGCGGCCCTTGCAGTGATTTGCTGAACCTGCTTATCAATGGTCAGTTGGACCCCCTGTTTAGCATCGGTATTGTTGACAATCTCAGGAGCCGCGCCTACAATTAAACGCCCGTAGGCATCGTTTATATAGGAGATGCTCAGCACCGCCTGCCCGTTCAGCAGTTCATCATAGGCCGCTTCAATGCCGGTCACGCCCCTTCCGCTGCCGTCGGTGTATCCGATGATATGGGGCAAAAAAAATTCATTTCCATCCCTTCCGTAGCGGCAGGGCACTTGAAAAACCGTTACGTCCTGGATATCCGTTTTTATGGATTGCTCCAGTGTGACGAGAAAAGGTTTGCCGCTTTCGGCCATTTTTCTTATCTGATCGGCCTGGTCGGGCAAAATCCGGCAGAGCTGATCAATATTGTCGGCATTGGGCCGAACAGCTGCCACCAGTTTGATTTCATCCTCCACCAAACGCTTTCCGTTGCGGTCATAAATCAGACCTCTGCCGCTGTTAAGCTTTAAAGTGTAAGTGCTTCGAACCGAACCGGCTCTTAAATAATCGCCGCTGGAGATAATATAATGCAGTCTTGTGCCTCCCCCGGCAAACAGCATGCAAAGGATCACCAGAACAATAATGATTCTCCTGCGCATCCAACCCCTCCCTTCCGCGTTATTTTTGCCGCCCCAAGCCAAAATATAACAGAGGGGACTATCTTTTTATCCCAGGACATGATACAATTTCCTAGTAATAAAGACGAATTCTCATTGGGAAAAGAGATTTTTATTTTCGGGAGGAATCAACATGTCAATGACCGGTATTGAACGCACAATCAATTTTTTCAAGCGTAAACCTATGGATCGAATCCCCGTTTACGAGCACTTTTGGTCGGACACCCGTAAAATCTGGTCTGAACAGGGACATATGAAACCCGACGAGGATTACAGCACTCATTTTGATCTTGACATAATCTGCAGCAGCGGCTATAACACGGTGGC
>JAKOTC010000069.1 GCA_029776465.1 Bacillota bacterium | reverse complement strand
GGCCTCAACATCCCCTTCTCCGTTGACAAAATGGGCAGCTTTCAGAGGAACTTTGCTGACGAAACGTTCTTTTAAATATTTGCGGAAACTGGCCGGATGGCTTTCCGGCAGACCGACATATTCATCCAGATGAAACATCTCCACCTTTGTCCAATCGATATCCTCTTTAATCAATGCGGCCAGGGTATCGAACTGGGAAGCGCCGGTGGACAGAATAATGCGGGCAAAGCCCTTGGTGGTAATTGCGCTGTTGATAATGACAGCGGCGTGTGCGGCTGCGCGCGTACCAAGCTCAGAGGGGGTTTTGGAAACAATAATTCGCATACGATACCTCTTCTATATATTATGCACTTAATAGCTGATTTCCATAAATGAACCGGTTGCTTCGGATTCTTTGGCTTTCAGGCACATCAACACGCTGGTCAAGCCCGCTTCCAGCGGTGCAACCGACTCGCCGGTGCCTTTCATCAATTCTATAAAGGACATGGCCAAAGCCCAGTCACCGCCACTGTGCCCTTCTCCGGTATTCTCCATTTTAATGGTCTCCACAGTGTCGGAGTGGTGCATAAAGACCTTGATTTCATTGGTATACCAGTCAAACTCCACGGTGCCCTTATAACCCAGAAGCCGCGCTCCCCGTTTGGCGGCTTTTTTGCGGGCAAAGAAATTTTGGGTATAAACGGCATGCATGCCGGTTTCATAGCGGATAATGGCCGATCCGCTGTCCTCGTTGCCGGTGTCGACGGCAAAGCAGCAATATTCACCGTGGGGATCGTCATTGTTTTTGAACTTCATGGCAAAAGGCCCCTCAGAACAGGTGTTTTTATCGGGGCAGTCCACACATTTCAATCCTGCGGGTTTACTTCCCTTAAAAATTCCCCGGGAAGTCATGGCACAGATCTGGGTGGGTTTGAGACCCAGCAGCCAGTTGATGTAATCGAAATCGTGGGTGGCCTTTTGCAGCCAAAGCCCTCCGGTGATGCTTTCATCCCGGTACCAGTCATGATAATAAACGCCTCCATAGGGGACATTGTTATAAGCCTGCACCTGTTCAATGGTGCCCAGTCTGCCGCTGTCGATGATTTCTTTTACACCGCGGCAGAGTTCGGTTACGCGCAGAGGAAAGGAAACCACCACTTTGGATTTGGATTTCTCATAGGCGGCTTTTAATGCCAACAGATCCTCCATATTGGTGGCAACCGGTTTTTCTAAAAATAAGGGGATGCCCAAAGCCATAACTTTTTGCGCCAACATTGCATGGGTGTTGCAGTTGGTTCCGATGATAATTCCGTCCAATTCTTCTTTGGTCAGCATTTCATCGGCATCCGCATAAAAACGGGTTTTGCTGTAATCAATTTTTTTCTCCCCAAGTTTTGCTTTGCTGTATTCGGGGTTTATATCCGTTATAGCAGTTAGTTCTGTACCTAAACCGAAATCCATGATGGCCCGGATTACACCTGCAGCCCGTCCGCCACATCCGATAACGCCAATTTTCAACATATCATTCAAGGCCCCTTTCATTGTTACTCATTATATAACAATGTCTGCCAAGTTTCAAGTGATTCTGATAACAGTCCTTCGAAGGCGTGAGGGAGGATTTTTATGTAATTTGCCCTCTTTTTGAAATGATCAACCGATTTCCTTATTATTAGGTATTAATTACAGAAAGTCGATGATATTGCATGAAGTTTCAAAAGGTGCTATAATTATTTTCTAATGAATGCCGAGCAAAGCCGGATGGAAACAGAGACAAGCAGGGCTGCTTTACCTGGCGTTTTGTCTGGCTGGTTTAATCCGCTTTGCTTTCATGTGATACCGGTAACGATATAAATTTTTAAAAAGGAAAGGCGCGTTTATATTGGAGTTCTTTCTTGGAATTGATATTGGTTCGACCACCGTTAAAGTCGTGCTGATGAATGAAAACCTGGAGGTTCTTTATAAATCATATAGCCGTCATTATTCGCTGGTTCGCGAGAAAACCGCCGAAGCGCTGGAAGCCATCCGGCCCCTGGTCGGAGAGAGTCCAGTACGGGTGGCGATCTGCGGCTCGGCGGGCTTGGGTGTGGCCAGAGCAGCCGGTGTTGATTTTGTCCAGGAGGTTTATGCCGTTTCATTGTCGGTGGAAAAATTTCTGCCCGGCACCGACGTTGTAATTGAACTGGGAGGGGAAGATGCCAAAATTCTCTTCCTCACCGGCGGGGTGGAGGAACGCATGAATGGCTCCTGCGCAGGCGGAACCGGCTCTTTTATCGACCAGATGGCCACTCTTTTGGACGTGGATATGAGCGAACTGGACGGCCTGTATACCAAGCACGAGTATATTTATCCCATCGCTTCCCGCTGCGGAGTGTTTGCCAAGTCGGATATACAGCCCCTGATGAATCAGGGCGCAAAGAAGGAAGATCTCACCGCCAGCATCTTTCAGGCAGTGGTGGATCAAACGGTTGCCGGACTGGCCCAGGGACGTAAAATCAGCGGGCAGGTGGCTTTTTTGGGCGGCCCCCTTTCCTTCTTTGCAGGGCTGAGGGACCGATTCATCAAAACTTTAAAGCTTTCGCCCCAGCAAGCGCTGTTCCCCGAGGATGCGGCCTATTTCATCGCCATGGGCGCTGCCCTTTATGCCGCAAAGACCCAGCCTCACCAATTTGGTGAAATCATGGATCGCATTTCCAAAACCACAGGCAATAAGACCTTGACCAATGTGCTGCCGCCCCTTTTTGAAAATGAGGAGGAATACCGGAAATTCCTCTCCCGCCACCAGAAAGCCACGGTTCCCCGGAGGGATATCTCCACTGCCAGCGGACCGGCCTATTTAGGTATTGACGCGGGCAGCACCACCACGAAAATGGTGTTAATTTCCCCTGAGGGTGAAATTCTACATAGCTTTTATTCTTCCAACATGGGCGACCCCATTGAGGTGGTTAAAAACGAACTCATCCGCTTGTATGAGCTGATGGGAAACCGACTGACCATTGCCGGAGCCGGGGTTACCGGATATGGAGAAGACCTGATCAAAAACGCATTTTGTGCCGATTTTGGAGTGGTGGAGACTATTGCCCATTACCGGGCAGCCCGCCGCTTCTGCCCCCAAGTGG
>JAKOTC010000068.1 GCA_029776465.1 Bacillota bacterium | reverse complement strand
CTATCACATCGCAGTGAACGGTAAGGCATTGGCATGAATCAGGGGTGCATTGACAGGTTTCCAGTTCCATTATTCTTCCTCCAAACAACAATTGAACAATTGTTCATATATATTATATTCTACGCATTTGACGATGTCAATCGGTTTTTGAAATTTTTTATTGGATATCGGAATTTATGTTATAATAGAGATACAATCATCTTCTATACAAAATCAATCAGGAGGCAACACCAATGCCAAAGGGCTGTATCCATATTTATTGCGGAGAAGGAAAAGGAAAGACCACCGCCGCTCTGGGGCTTATCTTGAGAGCATCGGGCGCCGGCTTCCGTGTGATCTTTACCCAGTTTTTAAAAACCTGGAACACCGGCGAACTGGCCTCTCTTCAGCGGCTGGAAAACATCACGGTCATTCGCGGAAATCTGCCGAAAGGATTTTCATGGGAGTGGAGCGACCAAGAAAAAGCCCTGGCAAACGCCGAACACAACCGTTTATTCGAGGAATCGATCCAGATGGCTGGAAACGGAGAAAAAACGCTGCTGGTATTAGACGAACTTAACGGGGCCTATGCCAATGACTTCATTGACCAAGGCAGAGTCTTGTCTTTCTTACAGAATAAGCCGCAGGCTTTGGAGGTCGTAATCACCGGCCGCAACCCGGCTCCCGAGCTGGTGGAGCTGGCTGATTATGTCTCGGAAATAAAAAAAATCAAGCATCCCATGGACCAAGGGCTTGATGCCCGCAAAGGAATTGAATTTTAAGGATCAGCAAACCAGGCCTAACGGCTTGGTTTTGTTTTTATTGCATAAACTATCCCCTGGATGAGGCTGGATTTTATACTTGACACCACCTGTTTATTGTGTTATCATGGTAAAGTAATAAAGTAATAAAGAGGATTTTTTAAGTATGAAAAATCTAAAAAATACGCCGGAAGGCACCCGGGATATTTTATTTGACGAATGCGAGCGGATGAGATTGGTAGAAGCAAAGCTTTCCCGTCTCTTTTCGCTGCGGGGGTATCATGAGGTGATTACGCCCGGCATCGAATACTATGATGTCTTTTCAACCGACGGAGGATACATTTCTCCGCAAAGCATGTTTAAACTCACCGACCATACCGGAAAGTTGATCGTTCTGCGGCCCGACTGCACCATCCCCATTGCCCGGATGACCGCCACCCGTTTACGCTCCTATCCCCTGCCCATCCGCCTGTTCTATAACCAGCATCTCTTCCGGGCAGAGCGAATGCTGCGGGGCAAAAGCTGTGAGCGGGTTCAGGCAGGTGTTGAACTCATCGGCGCATCCGGCCGCCGTGCGGATCTGGAGGTTTTGTCCCTGGCCATTCATACCTTTCAGCTCTTCCCCTCTGCTGATTACCGGATTGAGCTGGGACATATCGGCATCTTACATGCCCTTGCCGCCCAGCTCAATGCCCCTGAGGAAGAGATAGAACTTCTCCGCAGTTTGATCGAACAAAAAAACTACACCGCATTGGACGAACGTCTGGCGCAATATTCAGACTCTCCCGCCGCCGAAAGCCTGAGGATTCTCCCCCGACTTTTCGGCAACGGCGAAGTCTTTGAAAAAGCCTCCAGCCTCCTTTCCCCCATTACCCAATCCCCACTGGCGGAACTGAAAGCAATCTACGATGACCTGTCCGCCATAGGGATAGGAGACCGGATTTTAATAGACTGCGGCATGGTGCAGAGCCAACATTACTATACCGGCGTCATCTTCCAAGGATATGTCAACGGCGCGGGAGACGCGGTGCTCTCCGGGGGACGATATGACGGACTGATAGCCGATTACGGAACCCCGCAGCCGGCGACGGGATTTGCGGTGGAGGTGGATACGCTGGCTTCCCTGCTCCCCCCTGATACAAACAGAAAAAATCAAACCGAAATCCTTATCTATGCCCGGGAGGGCTATCAGGCAAAAGCCTTAAACCATCTGGCTTCTCTGGAAAACAAGGGGGTGGAATATTCCGTTTTTGAAACAGCGGAAGAATCCAAAGCCTATGCCAGAGAAAGAAAGATCCCTGAGTTGCACCTGGTCGGCCCATCCATTGAAATCCTCCGAGAGGGTGAGTACTGATGAAACCCCTGCGCTTAGCCCTGACCAAAGGCAGGCTTGAACAGAAAACCGTGGACTTGTTCCGGCAATTGGGCTTTGACTGTTCAGAGCTTGAGGAGAAAGGGCGTAAACTGATTATCCCCATCCCCGGTTCCGGGCTTGAGGTTGTGCTTGCCAAAGCGGCCGATGTCACTACCTATGTGGAATACGGCGCTTGTGATTTAGGAATCGTTGGCAAAGACACCATTCTGGAACAAGGGGGAAGCTTCTTCGAGATGGCCGATTTAGGCTTTGGCCGCTGCCGTTTCGCGCTGGCCGGGCCAAAGGATGTGGATTTTTACGCCGGCTACAACATCAAGCGAATCGCCACCAAATACCCGACGGTTGCCCGCCGCTTCTTTGCGGGTAAAACCATGGATGTGGACATCATCAAAATAGAGGGCTCAGTGGAACTGGCTCCCCTGCTGGGCTTGGCCGATGCCATCGTCGATATCGTGGAAACCGGCGCTACCCTGAAAGAAAACGGGCTGGAGATCATCGAAATCATCGCAGAACTATCGGCCAGGGTGATTGTCAATGCGGCCAGCTTAAAACTTCGCAAACAGGAAATCGAAACCCTTCTCGAAAAAATTGAACGAGTGAGAGGAGAAAAATAGTATGGTTAAAATCTGCACGGCTAAAGAGGTGAAAAAAAGGATCGGTGCCATTCAACAGCGCAGCGAGGAACTCGACCGGAATATTGCCCAAATCTTGGAATCCGTCCGCAAAAACGGAGACAGCGCTCTAAGAGAGTATACCCTGCAATTTGACGGAGTAAAGCTGGACCGCTTTGAAATCAGCTCCGGGCAGATAGCCCAATATGCCGCCGCTTGTGATCCCGCCCTTTATGCCTCTCTGCAACGAGCCGCCTCCAACATTACGGATTTTCATCGCCGGCAGATCAGCCAAAGCTGGATGACCACCAAGCCGGACGGCAGTATCCTGGGGCAGCGCCTGAGAGGCCTCTCCCGTGTCGGAATCTATGTGCCCGGGGGCACGGCAGCCTATCCCTCATCGGTTTTAATGTGCGCCATCCCTGCCAAGCTGGCCGGAGTTTCGGAAATCCTGATGGTAACTCCGCCTGCCAGAGAGGGCCAAATCAATTACGGGGTTTACGCCGCAGCCAAAATAGCCGGGGTCGACCGGATCTTCACCGTCGGCGGCGCGCAGGCGGTGGCAGCGCTGGCGTTTGGAACCGAAAGCATCCCGCGCGTGGACAAAATTGCCGGTCCCGGAAATATTTATGTGGCCACCGCAAAGCGGATGCTCTACGGAACCGTGGATATCGACATGGTGGCCGGCCCCAGTGAGATCTTGATTCTGGCCGATGAAACTGCCGACCCGGCTTATGTTGCCGCCGATATGCTTTCTCAGGCCGAACACGACCGTCTGGCCTCTTCGGTTTTGGTGACTACCGACCCTTCTCTCCCAACTAAGGTTTGTGCCGAGCTTGAGCGCCAAACCCTCCTCTTGCCCCGCAAGGAAATTATTACCGAATCTTTAAAGAAATATGGGTCGATCGTCATAGCCGAAAATCTGGATCAGGCCGTGGAGATCGCCAACGAGTTTGCCCCCGAGCATCTGGAGG
>JAKOTC010000067.1 GCA_029776465.1 Bacillota bacterium | reverse complement strand
ATGGTGGACGCCATCACCTCGATGGATGAGGATTTTGCAAAATGGTATACCGATATTGTTAAAAAGGCCGAACTGGCGGATTATGCAAGCGTAAAGGGATGCATGATTATCCGTCCTTACGGCTATGCAATCTGGGAAAATATACAGAAGATTTTGGACGGGATGTTCAAGGCCACCGGCCATGAGAATGTGGCCATGCCCATGCTGATCCCCGAAAGTCTGTTGCAAAAAGAAAAGGATCATGTGGAGGGCTTTGCCCCTGAAGTTGCCTGGGTCACCCACGGCGGTGGCGAAAAGTTGGAGGAGCGGATGTGCATCCGCCCCACCTCCGAGGTTTTGTTCTGCGATCATTATGCCAATATCATTCAATCCTGGCGGGACCTGCCCAAACTATACAGCCAGTGGTGCTCGGTTCTGCGTTGGGAAAAGGCCACCCGGCCCTTCCTGCGCACCCGTGAGTTTTTCTGGCAGGAAGGCCACACCATGCACGAAACCGCTAAAGAAGCAGTGGAAGAAACCGAGCGGATGCTGAACATTTACGCCGATTTCTGCGAAAAATATCTGGCCATCCCGGTAGTAAAAGGAAAGAAAACCAACAAAGAAAAGTTTGCCGGCGCCGAGGCCACCTACACCATCGAAGCGATGATGCATGACGGTAAAGCCCTGCAGGGAGGAACCAGCCACTATTTCGGTGACGGATTCTCTAAAGCCTTTGGCATTACCTTCACTGATCGAAATAATAAACTGTCTCATCCCTATCAGACTTCCTGGGGAATGTCCACCCGTATCATCGGCGGCATCATCATGACCCACGGCGATGACAACGGTCTTGTTCTCCCCCCGGCAGTAGCCCCGATCCAGGTGGTCATCATCCCCATCAGCCGAAAAGGCGCCAATATGGACGAGCACGCGCTGGCTCTTGCCGAAAAGCTGAAGCCCATCTGCCGGGTCAAGGTGGATACCACCGACAACTCACCCGGATGGAAATATGCCCAGTATGAGATGAAGGGGGTTCCGCTGAGAATCGAAATCGGCCCCCGTGATCTGGAAAACAATCAATGCGTCGTAGTCCGCCGCGACAACCGCGAAAAAATCGTGGTCGGTTTAGAGGATCTGGCAACTAAAATCCCCGAGCTTTTGGATGCGGTTCGAGATGGTCTTTACGAAAAAGCCCTGAAACGCCGGGAGTCCATGACCTATATCGCCACTACGCTGGAAGAGATCAAAACGCTTGCCGACACCAAGCCCGGCTTCATCAAGTCTATGTGGTGCGGAGAGGAAGCCTGCGAAATCCGCCTGAAAGAAGAAGCCGGATTAACCAGCCGCTGCATGCCCTTCGCGCAGGAAAACCTGGGGGAAACCTGCCCCATCTGCGGAAAACCCGCCAAAGTCAGCATCTATTGGGGCAAAGCGTATTAATAAGCAAAAAGATAACCGCCTTTCCGTTGGGAAAGGCGGTTTTTCAATGCGCTTTAATCAGTTCAGCTCCACGTCTTCATCTTCCAATGCGACAATGTAAGTTTGTTTGGTGTCCGGGTTTTTCTCCAGGACATAAATTTTGTATTTAGCCACCGCATCCTCATTTCCGCTGCCGGTAATGTTTTCAAGCCAGCTGGATTCAATGGGCAGATAGGCGGTTTTTAGATAGACCTTATCGTTTTTCTTCGTAATGCTTTCTACTCTCGGTTTATAATAGCCAACCTCGCCCATGATCGGAACGGCATAGGATTCGGAATCGCCGAGATATTCAAATACGACGCCATCGTAGGAAGAAACATCCTCGACAACGGTTCCGTCAACCGAAAGGCTTTCCCGGGGAATGATCAGACCGGGCCCATACAGCTTGGTGCATTGAACTTCAATGTCGGTAACCGGTATGATGGTCCGCCCCGAATCGTCGGTGGGGTAGGCCACCGTGCGGTCGGGATCCATCAAAATTGACCAGATGGAGGTCTGCAGCAAAAATGACGCATCCAGATGAGAGGGGTTGTCGAAGTTGGGAGGATCCAGCATGACAATGGGGGCCAGATAGGAGCTGTAGGCTTCCCGCTTCGATGTATCATCCAAAACATAGCCCACAAACTTGGAAGTATAAGATACCAGCGTAAAAAAGCCTAATGTACATAAAAGCACAACAATCAAGCCCAGTGGGGCGGCAAACCCCTTAACCCTCTTTTTCCGCGGCTGTTCCTGCGCTTTCCGCCGGGCATCCAGCATTTCGCTGCTGTCCACGGCAGCATATCCTTCGGTATCCAGCAGATCCTGATCGACAGGTTTATCCTTAATCAAAGCGGGCTCCTTTCCGGACAGTCGGTATTATCGAACCTGTCCATTTCCATATACGGTGTATTTGATGGTGGTCAGTTCCTCCAAACCCATGGGACCCCGGGCATGAAGCTTTTGGGTGGAGATGCCGATCTCGGCGCCCAAGCCGAACACCCCGCCGTCCGTGAAACGGGTAGAGGCGTTGACATATACCGCGGCGGCATCCACCCCGCGAAGGAAGAGTTCGGCGCGGTTCATATCCCGGGTCATGATGGCTTCGCTGTGGCCGGTTCCATGCAGGGCGATATGTTCCATCGCCTCCTGCATGCTGTCCACCACTTTTACTGCCAGGATGTAATCTAAAAACTCGGTGTCAAAATCATCCGGTCCGGCGGCGACAACCCCTTCCTGCCCAGACAGGATTTTCAGTGCCTCGGGGCAGCAGCGCAATTGAACATGATGCGCATCCAGCCGAGCCTTTACCACGGGCAGAAATTCATCGGCCACCGAGCGGTGAACCAACAGACAGTCCGCCGCGTTGCATACGCTGGGCCGAGAGGTTTTGGCATTGTCTACTACGACGGCGGCCTGTTCCAAGTCGGCACCCTCATCCACATAAACATGGCAGATGCCCGCGCCGGTTTCAATCACCGGAACTTTCGCGTTCTCCACCACTGCCTGAATCAATCCGGCGCCTCCCCGGGGAATTAAAACATCCACATAACCCCGCATGGCCATAAATTCATTGGTCACAGCCCGGTCGGTGCTCTCAATCAATTGGACATAGTCGGGAGAAAATCCGCCCTCTGAGAGGGATTTTCGAATGCTGTCCGTCAGGGCTTTGTTAGAGCCGAGGGCTTCCTTGCCGCCCCTTAAAATGCAGACATTTCCCGATTTAAAGCAGAGGGCCGCCACATCCACGGTAACGTTGGGGCGGGCTTCGTAAATCACACCCACCACGCCCAGAGGCACCCGGTTTTTAATGATCTTCAAACCGTTGTCCCGATAAATGCCGCTTTCGATTCGTCCCACCGGGTCGGGCAGGGCAATCACTTCGGCAATCCCCTGACGGCAGCTCTCCAAGCGGGCAGGGGTCAAGGTAAGACGATCCAGCATAGCGGCAGGGGTTCCGCTCTGACGGGCTGCCTCCACATCGGCCGCATTAGCGGCAAAAATAGACTCTTTATCCCGCTCCAGCCCCTCGCTGATCAGCCTCAGGGCCCGGTTTTTCTCGCCGGTGCTCATCACGGAAAGGGTAGGAGCCGCGCTCTTTGCCCGTTTGCAAAGAGCTAACAGTTCTTCGTTCATTGACCGGTCTCCTCTCTCTTCTCAGGTAAAAACAAGGTTCCGGGATTTTTCCCCTCGTAAATCTCATATAACAGTTCCGGTTTTTCACCGTTAATGATGCTCATAGGGATCCCGCCCTGGGTGGCAATAATGGCGGCTGAAAGTTTCGTCGCCATTCCTCCGGTTCCCCGCTCGCTTCCCGCGCCCCCGGCAATCTCCTGAAGATGACTGTCAACTTTTTCAATCACCGGAATCAGCTTGGCATCCGGGTTTTTATGGGGATCCTTGTCATATAGGCCGTCAATGTCGGATAACAGCACCAGCTTATCGGCCTTCACCAGGCGCGCCACAATGGCGGACAGGGTGTCGTTCTCCCCAAAGCTGGTCATCCGCTCAATTTCGTATGTAGAAATGGTGTCATTCTCGTTGACAATGGGCACCACGCCAAGCTCTAAAAGCCGGGCAAAGGTGTTCTCGGCGTTTCTCCGCATGACCTCATCCTCAATCACGTCCAGCGTCAGGAGAATCTGAGCCACCGTGTGGCCGTATTCAGAGAAAAGGCGGCTGTAAATATTCATCAGCTCGCTTTGCCCAACGGCAGCAGCGGCCTGTTTCTCGGGCAGCTCTTTAGGTCGGCAGGGCAGGCGTAGACGGGAGGTTCCCACCCCCACAGCACCGGAGGTGACCAAAACCACCTTTGCGCCCATATTCTTCAAATCGGCCAAAACTCTGACCAATTCGCTGACCTTCTGCAGATTTAAAGAACCATTGTCATGTGTCAAGGTGGAAGTGCCGACTTTAACGACAAGCGCCAGAGATTTTTCCATTCGCTTACCCCTTTGCAGGATTTACAAACCGTAAATCTTATAGTCAATATTGATTACTATTTAGTTATTATATCCCCGGAAGGTGATGAAGTCAAGGCAAAGCAGATTGCATTCCATAATATTACACCTGTAAGCAGACCGACGAATCCCCGCCGTCTGTATTTAAAGGCAATCGCATGCCGGTCAGCACCTTATACCGGCTGATGATTGGCTCTGATCACTTCTTCCGCAAGGGCCTCCAGCTCCGTCAGCGAAGCAACCTCCACCGCTTTCCGCTTAAACTGTGCCGCCCCGTAAAGACCCTTTAAATACCAGGCCGCATGCTTTCGGCCCTCCAGAATCCCGCGGTTTTCTCCCTTCAGCTCACAGCTCAACCTGGCCTGCTTCAGCATCATCGCCATCCGCTCTTCAACGGAAGGGGGATCAATCGTTTTCCCCTCAAGGGCAGCATTGATCTCTGCAAACAGAAAGGGATTTCCCAAAGCGCCCTGAGCCACCAAAACCCAGTCGCAGCCGGTCTGCTTCATCATATTCAGCGCGTCCTGAGCCGTATAAATCCCGCCGTTTCCCACCACCGGAATCTTAACGGCGGCCTTCACGGCGGCGATAATCTCCAAATCCACCGGAAAGGCATACATCTGGGCCCGAGTTCGCCCGTGAACGGTGACTGCGGCCGCTCCCGAATCTTCCATGGCTTTGGCAAATTCCACGGCATTGACGCTTTGATTGTCCCATCCCTTGCGAAATTTCACGCTGACGGGAATCGGAACGGCTTTCACTACGGCCTCGGTGATGGCCGCAGCAAGCTGGATGTCCTTCATTAACGCCGCGCCGTTGCCGTTTCCGGCCATCTTCGGAACCGGACATCCCATATTGATATCAATGAATTCCGGTTGATACTCCAGCGCGATCTTTGCGGCCTCCGCCATCAAAGCGGGATCATCCCCGAAAAGCTGAATTCCCGCGGGGCGTTCCTCCTCCAGCAGGTTCATCAGTTCACGGCTTTTTTTATCCTGATAATGCAGCCCCTTGCAACTGACCATTTCGCTGACCGTATAGGCTGCGCCCATCGACCGACAAAGGCAGCGAAAGGCCGAATCCGCCACCCCGGCCATGGGGGCAAGGGCAGCGCCTTTTATATGATTAAAGTTAAAACTCATTTTTTACCCCAAATCTTTTTTGCTATATTGATATTATAATACGTCCCGAGTTCATCCGTCAACTGAAGGCATACCGGACAAACTTTCAACAGAACGTTGAAATCATCCATAAAAAATCTTTCCGTTTAAAACATCCGGTTTATACGCCACATCCACCATTTAATTGCCTAACCTTCTGGGATCTTTATTATTATACCATACTACCCCGTGAAAAGACACAAAAAAGCCACATCCCGCAAGATGTGGCGATATGGTTTTTGCTTGTAATGCGGAAATCAGCCCTCAAGATACTCTTGAAACAGGCTGTCAATTTTGTCCCGCGTCTGATAGGAGATCTCCGGAAGCGCTCCCCCGAACAGCCGTTCGCATTCTGAAAAGGCTTTTGAGATAGCATCCTTCAGGATGGCAAGCTTCTCTTCATCCCCACCCGACAACTTTAACGCAAAATCAAAGATCCGCTGAGCAGTAGCATCAACACCCCAATAATCTCCGCTTCCGACTTCTCCGGTCCATTCAACCGTGCCATATATCCCGCTCAAGCGTTGAATCTCATCCGCTGCAGCCTTTGGCACGCCGATATCGGTGAGGCCGGAGTTGGCAGAATAATATTTAGCCTGATTTCGAAGAATCTCTCGGATAAACTTCCTAAAGCTTATAAGGGTCCTTTCAGATTCTTTTATGGCATTATTAAAAATCTTTTTGTCATAATCCGACCGCTCTTTCGGCAAAAGATTTCTTTTTGACGGAGCCTTCGCTATACTATCCGAATAATATGTAACCGAATCAACAGAGGGTGATTTTTCTAACCGGTCGGTTTTCTCGATAGGATCGGTCGTCTTTTTTATGGGCTCATGGCTTTTGCGCACCGGTCTATAGACACCGGTTTGGATATGGGTTATTCCCTTCATTCTACCACCTCTCATCAATTAAACTTCTTATGAGTGATATCGTCAGGAAATATTAAACATTAACCTTTTCAGTGCGGTGAGCGAAAAAATTTTCGAAAGCGGCCCATGCCGGCCGTCACTTTCAATAACTCGACCTGCTCGAAATTTATGGTATAAACTAAAATGGGCTCATCGGATGAACCATTTTTATGTTCATGAATCCTAATCAATCGTCAGACTCGGCTAAATACAGTACCTCCGAGATGATGCTGTTCGAAACCAAAAAACCTTTCGGTGTCAATGCCAGTTTGTTTTGATTAACCGAGCAAAGACCCGCTTTCTGCCAGCCTTCGGCAATCGAGATAATTTTTTGAATCCCTTTTCCGCCGTAATTTTTTTTATAGTCCTCGAAATCCAAACCCTCCACCAAACGCAGCGACATTTCAATATACTCTTCAACTCCGCCTCCGGGTCCGTCGGATACGGTTTTATGAGGTTCCTCCACAAAATCCGTCAGAGATCTCGGATAATAAAAACGTTCTCCATTCAAAAACGAATGAGCGGCAGGGCCCAAACCCAAATATTCCTGCAGGTGCCAGTACTTCAAATTATGCCGGGACCGGTATCCGGGTTTGGCAAAGTTCGAAATTTCATATTGAATAAAACCGTTGCTGCTCAGCAGTTCAACGGTGTTTTCATATAAATCGGCCGTTTCTTCCTCCTGGGGCAGGGGCAGCCGGTCTTTCTGCCTGCCAAAGGGAGTGTTTGGCTCCACTTTCAGCAGATAAGCTGAAATATGCTGCAGGGGCAGGGCCGCTATCTCGCGGACGGATTCAAGAGCACGGTCTCCTGTCTGTCCGGGAAGGCCCAGCATGATATCGGCCGAGATGTTATCAAATCCCGCCTCCTTTGCCCAGAGCACGGCCTGTTTTCCACGTTCCGCAGTATGCTGCCGCCCTAACAGAGCCAAGGTGTGGTCCTCCGTGGTCTGAAGGCCGAAGGAGATACGATTAAATCCATCTTTTCTTAAAGCCTCCAGCATCACCGAATCCACGGTTTCGGGATTGGCTTCCAAGGTGATTTCGCTGTTGGGCTGAATGCTGAAGATCCGGCTTAATTCGGATAACGTCCTCCCCAGCCAGGATGCTCCCGCAAGGGTGGGGGTGCCGCCGCCGAAATAAACAGTGTCAACGGCAATACCCCGATAGGATTCAGCTGCCTGCAAAAGCGCGTGCGCATAAGCCTCCAAGGTGT
>JAKOTC010000066.1 GCA_029776465.1 Bacillota bacterium | reverse complement strand
GATCTTCGCCTCCAGCTGATCCGCGATTTCCTCTAAAAATTCATATCTTGCCTGCCGGGCTGCCATCTCAACAGAAATTTTTTGCCGGGCTGCGGTTTCGGCCACCTCCCGGCTGGATTTATATAGGGGAATCCCCCTCCATTCACATTGCCTGGTGACAAATTCCTCATCCCGCTCAGACTCGGCCCCCCGCAGTTTATGATTAAAATGGGCGGCATAGACCGTCAGCCCCCATTCTTGGGCCTTCTTCGAAAAAAAATCCAACATGGCCGAGGAATCCGCTCCACCCGAACAGGCCAGCAGCAGCTTATCCCCGGCCGTTAGCATGGGGTAATCCTTCAGGATCCGCTTAATGCTCTGCTCCATCCCGATCCATCTCCAAGGAAGTATAGAGGGTGTATTTACCCTGCCAGTGCAGCTTTACCGTGTCAGTGGAACCATGGCGGTTTTTAGCGACAATACATTCAGCGGTATTAATCTCTCCGGTCTCTTTATTGTAATAATCATCACGATAAATAAACAAAACGATGTCCGCATCCTGCTCGATTGAACCCGACTCACGAAGGTCGGAAAGCATGGGACGCTTGTCCTGCCGTCCTTCCGGTCCGCGGGAAAGCTGGGACAGGGTAATGACGGGCACATTCAGCTCTTTGGCCATAATCTTCAACTCACGGGTCATCTCAGAAACCTCGGCGACACGGTTGTCAATCTTTCTGCCGCTGGACATCAGCTGAAGATAGTCAATCACCACCAAACCCAAGTTAGGCACCTGGCGGAGACGGGCTTTGATTTTACCTACTGTCATGGCTGAGGTGTCGTCGATATAAATGGGAGAGTTATGCAGCTGCTCTGCCCCGGCGCTCAACCGTTTCCAGTCCTCCAGCGTCAGCTCACCGTTCAAAATTGAACCCAGAGAAACCTTGGACTCGGCGGCGAGCATACGCTGAACCAACTGCTCCCGGCTCATTTCCAGGGAGAAGATGCAGCAGGTCAGACCGGTCTTCTTGGCTACGTTTTGGGCAATATTGACCGCAAGACTGGATTTACCTACACCGGGACGAGCCGCAATCAAAATCAGGTCGGATCGATTCAACCCGGAAAGCAGCCGATCCAGACCCGAAAATCCGCTGGGCAGTCCTCGGATCCCCTTGTGATCAGACTTGGCCAGCGAATCAATTTCATTATAAACGGAAAGCACTAAACGGCTGACCGGAACAAGTCCTTCATAATCTTTATTCTGACGGATCTGATAAATCTTCTGCTCGGCACTTTCCAGCAGCACGTCGGCATCCGTGCTGCCATCGGTCACGCCGTCCATAATCTCCTTGGCGGCGGTATAAAGGCTTCGCAGGTAGTATTTATCCAGAACGATTTTTAAATAAGCTTCCAGGTTGGACAGGGTGGGAACCAGCTGACAGATGCGCAGCATGTATTCCCTCAGTTCGGTGACATCCATGTCTACCCGTGCCTTGGTTTTTTCCAATACGGTAATAAAATCAACCGGGTTATTCAGCGCAAAGCTCTCAGACATGGACAGAAAGATCTGTCGGTTGATGGGCTGATAAAAACAGTTCTCATTCAGCGCTGACATCACCCGGAACAAGCATTCCTTATCCAGCAAAGCGCTGCCCAAAACCGCCTGTTCGGCCTCAACGCTGTATGGCATACCGGGCAATAGCCCGGATATGTAATCTAACTCCGACATTTCACTCTCTCCGATTTATTTTTATCTCTCATGCTTTTGGCTCAACAACCACCGTCAAGGATACCGACACCTCGGGATGCAGCTTGACCTCGACAGTATATTCCCCAAAGGTCTTAATATCCGCGCCCAAAGTAATTTTGCGCTTATCCGCAACCACACCGGTCTGCTCTTTAATGGCTTCGGCAATTTCGGCAGCAGTAACCGAACCGAAGAGTTTTCCGTTTTCCCCTCCACGGCTGGTCACTTTGATTTTAGCATCCTTCAGTTTGGCTCCCGCTTCGATCGCGGCCTGCTTTTCCACCTCTGCACGATGCTTTGCGGCCGCTTCCTTGCTCTTTAACTCTGCCACTGCACCGGTGCTTGCCTCAATGGCGAGCCCTCTGGGCAGCAGATAGTTTCTGGCATAACCGTCGGCAGCGTTGACAATATCGCCCGCCTTGCCCATTCCTTTAATATCAGCCTTTAAAATAACTTTCATTGATAATCATCCTTTCCAAATTACCATTTCGCGCTTGGCTTAATAGCTTTATTCCAGTCAACAAGCGTGAAAATGCCCCTTCGCCGGATTTGAGATTGATGCCCCTTGAGGGGCATTTTTCAAACCTGTTGACCTAACACTCTTTAAAGTTTCCGTCAGCCCTTTGATGCAGAAGATTTAACCTGTTCCACAGGCTTGGGTCGGCTGATCAGATACCGGTCGATCTCCTCTTTCAACCGGTCAACCACCTCAGCGGCATAAACCCCTTTCAGCTGGGCGCCGGCCATGGTCTGATGCCCCCCTCCCCCTAAGTTTTCCAGTATCAGCTGCACGTTGATTGCCCCCATGCTGCGGGCCGAGATTATGGTAAATCCGTCGGCCTCGTAAAGAACAAAAGAGGCTTCCACATTGTCAATGGCCAAAAGCTCGTCAGCCGCCTGGGGCACGATGGTGCGAATATCGGGATGGGTTCCCTCAACCAGAGAGATGGCGCAGCGGTGATAAATCTCGGCCGAGGCAACGGTTTGCGCTTTAAAGCGGTAATGCTCCATGCTGGCCGAGAACAGCCTTTTGACCGTCGGCACATCCGCATTTTTTTGCTTCAGCCAAGCTGCCACCTCAAAGGTGCGAACACCCGTTTTCATGATGAATCCCTTGGTGTCCAGCATAATGCCCGCCATCAAAGCCTCGGCAAGCCCTTTGGAAACCTCCGCCGTCGGCGTGTATTCAAGCAAAAGACTAACCATTTCCGAAGCCGAGGAGGCAAAGGGTTCGTGATAGAAGAGCACCGTGTTGTCGATGTATTCGGTCGTCTTTCGGTGATGGTCAATCACCACCACCCGCTTGCAGGACTTATATAAATCCATATCCTCCAGCAGACTGGCGCGGTGGACATCCACAATCACCATCAGGGGTTTTTCTCCCGCCAGGGCCACCGCCGTCTGGCTGTCAGTAAATACAATCTGTTCACAGTCGGCCTCGATATGGGCAATCAGGGGGGAAGCCAGAGTGCTTTCCTTATCCAAGACAAAAGCCGCAGGTTTACCCAGCGATTTTGCCAAACTCCAGATTCCGTATCCCGAACCTATAGAGTCAAAATCGGAAAAACGGTGGCTCATCACAATCACGCCGGTGCTGGTTTTG
>JAKOTC010000065.1 GCA_029776465.1 Bacillota bacterium | reverse complement strand
CGCCAGGTACTGCTCCTGGTAACCGGGGACCTGCCTGCGCCCGATGCCCCCGGGTACACGGAGGAGGTCTGCAAGCTCCTCCCTGGACTCATTGCCGCGGCCGGGGGACGGACCCTGCTCCTTTTCACCAACCGGCGGCAAATGAAAGAGGTCTACAAACAACTCGCCCCTGCCTTGCAGGAGGAGGGGTACACCCTCCTTGTGCAGGGGGAAAAACCCCGGAACCTCCTGCTCAAGTCCTTCCTATCTTCCCCACGGCCGGTCCTCTTTGGCATGGACAGCTTTTGGGAGGGTGTGGATATCCCCGGGCCCCAGCTCTCCCTGGTCGTCCTGATGCGCCTGCCGTTCCGGACCCCAAGCGAACCCCTCTTCCAAGCCAGGTGGGAGGCGCTCCAGCGCGCGGGGAGAGACCCCTTCACCCACCTCAGCCTGCCGGAGGCGGTAATCAAGTTCAAACAAGGCTTTGGCCGCCTGATCCGTACGAAAAAGGACCGGGGCGCCGTGGTCATCCTGGACCAGCGGATCTGTACCAGGAACTACGGGCGGGTCTTTCTCTCTTCCATCCCCGGCGGCAAACTCATGAAACTCCCGGCCGCCCGCCTGGCCGAAGCAGTGGCGGAGTGGGTGGAGTAAAAAGATAAAGAATGAGGTGAATAATGGTTAAGACATGTAAACACTTACAACCTATATTGGAACATGAATTTCAAAGAGGTAATGAAATTATTACGGCCACAACATGGGGTGATTATGATGTGGTTTATTTCAAAAAAAAGCTAGACTCATCAATGATAAAGAATAATTTGTTAAGTGATAGTATCGTTTATAAAGTGAATAGAGACCCCCATTATTTGCTTGAAGAATTTCATTGTGAATATCACAAAAAATCCATTATGGGACCGTTAAGATAATTCAGATCTAGTGATATTGTCGGATTTGTTTTGGCAATTTGATTTATGGGGAAACAAATTATTGAAAGGGTCAAGTCCAAATTAGTGTGTAAATTCCTCAGCTATGCTTATCAACCCGAACACTGCCGTTTAAATTATCCAGCTCGCCAGTCACCAGTCAAGGGTAAAGGCTATGCCTCCGCTTTGCGGACCCTTGACTGGATGCTTGGCTTCGCTGGTAGTGGCCATCAGGCAGTGTTCAGGGGTTAATATATTGGCATCGTAAAGCTTATCTGATCTATGCAATATTCTTTCGCTGAAAGCTGTGTTTTTGTTCTTCCTGCCACTGCAGATATTCAGTCATGTCCAGGTACTTTTTGCCGGTTGACCACTTGTCGTCGAGTTCCATGAGCAAAGCCCCGATTAGGCGAACCACCGATTCCCGGTTCGGGAAAATACGGATAACCCGTTCCCGACGTCTAATCTCCCCGTTTAAACGTTCAACAGCATTTGTAGTGCGCAGCCGCCGGCGATATTTTTCCGGCAACATAAGTACTGCGGTAGCGTCATCAAAGCCCATTTCAAGTACCTGCATGGCCTTAGGGGCCTTTTTCTCGAAGGACTCTAAGGTTCGGTTTAATAATAAACGAGCAGCGTCGATATTTGGAGCATCTAAAATGGCCCGTAGATGCGGATATAGCTCATCTCTTAAAGATTTGGGGGTAGCATCCATGATATTACGCAT
>JAKOTC010000064.1 GCA_029776465.1 Bacillota bacterium | reverse complement strand
CAATCAGCACCCGGCTGAGGGGAGTGATGGAGGCCTGAACCGCCTGGGCATCCGCCAGCATCATGAAGGTGGATTTATTTGAAACCTTCTCCAACCCCGCTATTGGGGGGATAAAGGGAACCGAACCGGTGCCCACCAGCAGCTTGTCATAGGGAATCACTTCTCCGCCGGCCAGAATGACGGTTTTGGCTGCCGGGTCAATTTTTTCGGCTTTGTCATATATGACCCGAACCTGATGATCCTCATAAAAACTGTCCGGGCGATACTTCATTTTTTCCTCGGTGGTTTTCCCTTGAACCAGATAGGAGATCAGGGGGTGGGAATAGGTGTGATGCCTTTCGCCGGAAATCAGGGTGATGGAACCGTTCTTGTCAATTTGGCGGATGCCTTCCACACAGCCGATTGCGGCGGCAGAGTTTCCGATAATGACATATCTCATATTAAATAAAATCCTCCTCATAGACAATTGCCCGGTTGGGGCATCCCTTAACACAGGCCGGCTCGCCCGCTGAATTTTTCAAACAAAGTTCACACTTTTGCACGATGCCTTCCTCTGAAGGCATTACAGCACCATAGGGGCAGGAAAGAATGCAGGTGAAGCAGCCTACGCAGCGATTACGGTCAACCGTTATCAGGCCGTTTTCAACCCTTAAGGCACCGGTGATGCAGCCCTTGACGCAAAGGGGCTCCTCACAATGCCGGCAGGAAACCGCGAAGCAAATGCCGTCCCCTTCCTCCACCTGTATGCGGGGGCGCAGGGTTTTACCCTTCAGAGCTTTAATCATATCCTTTTCGCCCGAATTGGCAAAGGCACAATTGATTTCACAAAGATGGCAGCCGAGGCACCATTCTTCTTTGACATAGATTCGCTTCATACTGCCGCCTCCTTATTCCCCTGCATGGGCAATGCCCAGAATTTCAAGCTCTTTCTCATTGAGTCCGACTCCACGAAGCATCAGGCGGTTGCCCCGCAAAGCCTCGATGGAGTTGATGCCCATGCCACCCATCATTTCCTTGATCTCATGATTCCAGGCGGTGACCAGATTGACCAGACGCTTATATCCGATATCGGGATTCAGTCGTTTCACCAGATCGGGCCGCTGGGTGGCGATGCCCCAGTTGCATTTTCCCGAATGGCAGCTTCTGCAGAGATGGCATCCTAACGCCAGCAGCGCGCCGGTGGCGATATACACGGCGTCGGCGCCGAGAGCGATGGCCTTGACTACATCTGCGGCGGAGCGGATGCTTCCGCCCACAACCAGGGAGACATTGCCCCGGATCCCTTCTTCTCTCAGGCGGGTATCCACCGCGGCAAGGGCCAATTCGATGGGGATCCCCACATTGTCCCGGATCCGGGTGGGTGCTGCGCCGGTGCCGCCCCGGAATCCGTCAATGGCGATGATGTCGGCGCCGCTGCGGGCGATGCCCGAGGCGATGGCGGCCACGTTGTGAACCGCTGCAATTTTGACAATGATGGGTTTTTATAGGCGGTGGCTTCCTTTAACGAATAGACCAGCTGTCTTAAATCCTCGATGGAGTAGATATCGTGGTGGGGGGCAGGTGAAATGGCGTCGCTTCCTTCGGGGATCATCCGGGTGCGGGAGATGTCGCCCACGATTTTGGAGCCCGGCAGGTGCCCGCCGATACCGGGCTTTGCGCCCTGCCCCATTTTGATTTCCACCGCGGCGCTGGCTTCCAGGTATTCGGGATGAACGCCGAAGCGCCCGGAGGCCACCTGAACGATGGTGTTTTTTCCATACTTGTAAAAGTCTTCGTGCAGGCCGCCCTCACCGGTGTTATAAAAAGTTCCAAGCTCCTCGGCGGCCCGCGCCAGGCTGGCATGGGCGTTATAGCTGATGGAACCGTAACTCATGGCGGAAAACATCACCGGAACCTTCAATGCAAGCTGGGGAGACAATTGAGTGTTCAGTTTTCCGTCCTTATCAAAGGTTACCCGGTCCGGCTTTTTACCCAGAAAAACCCGGGTTTCCATGGGCTCTCGGAGGGGGTCGATGGAAGGATTGGTCACCTGGGAGGCGTTCAGCAGGATTCTGTCCCAGTAAACCGGCAGTTCTTTGGGATTGCCCATGGAGGAGAGAAGCACTCCGCCCGAATCGGCCTGGCGATAGAGCTCTTGAATGGTCTGGCCTGACCAGTTGGCATTGGGACGGAAGGTGTGATCGGTCTTGACAATTTTCAGAGCTCTGGTGGGGCAGAGGGAAACACAGCGATGGCAGCAGACGCATTTGGAGTCATCGGCCTTCATCAGCCCCGTTTCTTCATCCAGCGCGTGAACCTCATTGGCGCACTGACGCTCACAAACCCGGCAGGCAATGCATCGGTCAAAGTTGCGAACCACTTCAAACTCGGGATAGATGTATTCGATTGGCATGATTATTTAGCTCCTTTCAGGGTGGCGATGACCGGCTCCCCGCCTCTGGGGGACCAAATCCGGTCGGGGCTGGGCTGGATGGCGCGAATGGCGCACTCTTCGCTGGCGACATAAAGCAGGTCTCCTTTTTCCGCGGCCACCATGCTGCGAAGCTTCAGCCGGTCATTCAGGGCCATGATGCCGCCCTCGAAGCCCAGTAAAATGGAGAAAGGCCCGGTGATCAGAAGGCTGGAAAAGACGTTGCGCAGATAGATCATCTTTTCCTTTTGTTCCGGGGGCATCTGGTCAATCTCAGACCAGAAGGGAGCCGCAATGACATGGGCGATTTCTTCAAGAGACAACCCCTGTTTGCGGTGCAGATAGTCAATAATATAGGTAATGACCTCGGTGTCGGTCAGCAGGGTGCAGCAATAGCCGAACATCTCCATCCACCGTCGGTTGGCGTCATAGCTGGAGATCTCGCCGTTGTGCACGACGGAATAGTCCAGCAGAGCAAAGGGATGGGCGCCGCCCCACCAGCCGGGGGTATTGGTGGGATAGCGGCCGTGAGCGGTCCAGCAATAACCTGCATACTCCTCAAGCTTATAAAAACGCCCCACATCCTCGGGATATCCGACAGCCTTGAAAACCCCCATGTTTTTCCGCTGGAGAAGACATAAGCCCCTTTAATGTTGGTGTTGATATCCATGACAAAGCGGGCAACAAACTCTTTTTCGTCCACCTGCATCTCCGCAAGGCGGGAGGGGATTGGTTTTACAAAATAACGGCGGATGATGGGCTCATCGGTGATTTCATGGATTTTACGGGTGGGAATCCGCCCCTGTCCCCCAATTTCAAATTGAGTATGAAGAAGGGTTTCAGTCTCATCCCGGGCGGTATTGCTGTCAAAAAAGATGTGCAGAGCAAACAGGTCTTTATACTCAGGATAGATGCCATATCCTGCAAAACCGCCGCCTAATCCGTTTGAGCGGTCGTGCATGGTCGAAATAGAGAGGATCATTTCTTCCCCGCTTATTAAGCGACCGTCTCGGGCGAACACGCCGGTTATCGCACATCCGGAGGGAATTCTGACTTGACCTTCAAGTTTCATGTTTTTCTTCCTTTCAGGGGCAGAGTGTTTGTGAACAAGCTTTGCATGACAAATGCGTCACTCTTGCAAATTATATGTCTTTGTAGTGTTATTATATTAATTTATAAGGGGTGTGTCAACAAAATTTTGCAGGATCAGATTAAAACAATTGCATTTTAGTTAGAATGCACAGGGGAATCTGGGAACAAAATTGGAGGTTTTTGCAATTTGCATACTTGACATCCTGCATATTTAATGGTAGAATGTTCCCATCGAAAATAACTGGCGGCAAAGGCGCTGCGCAGGCTTACTGCGTGGCGCCTATTTTTATTCAACCTCCTGTCCGGGCGGTTATTTCAAACTGTTAGACACATACTGTTAGATGCACTTTATGGCTCTGTAAAGTTAACATGAAAGAATAGCAGCCAAAATCGTACAAATGCTTCATGCCACAAGCAGAAACTCCCGTTTTTGTTTATTTGAAAGCCTAAGACCAGCGACTTGAGCCGGAGTCAAACCATTCAAAGCAGAATGAGGGCGGATGAAGTTAAAGAAAAAGATGAACATGGAAATCAAATTGTTGGCAGAAGCAAAAGATGAAAAGCCTTGTTTAGTTTTGTACCATGCTTTGAACTGCTTGTGAAAACATTCAATAAGATTGTTTGAGAT
>JAKOTC010000063.1 GCA_029776465.1 Bacillota bacterium | reverse complement strand
GAACTTTATTTTCCTAGAATCAACTTTATTTGATTTATACACAAGTAAGCTTTGTTATCAATAGATCTATTCCACCGTCACGGACTTCGCCAAATTGCGGGGTTTATCCACATCGCATCCCCGGAGTATGGCGGAGTGGTAAGCGTATAGCTGCATCAGGGGAAGGGTCAGCATGGGGGTGAAAAGGGGAGGGCAGGAGGGGATTCTCAGCAGGATATCCGCCGTTCCCTCGGGAACAGGAACATTTTCCTGACAGACCAGCAGGACAGCGCCTCCCCGGGCACGAACCTCCAGAATGTTGGAGAGAGATTTTTCCCAAAGCCTCGGGTGGGTGGCGATGGCCACCACCGGGGTGCCCTCGGTAATCAGGGAGATGGTGCCGTGCTTCAGTTCTCCTGCCGCGCAGGCTTCACTGTGGATATAGGAAATCTCCTTCAGCTTCAGCGAGCTCTCCTGAGCGGCGGCGTAATCCATTCCACGGCCGATGAAGAAGCAGTGGTCGCTTGCATTAAAGCGCTTGGCCGCCTCGGCCACTTCTTTTTCCAACGCAAGCACCTTTTTGATTTTTTCGGGCATTGCGGCCAGTTCACTGAGGTACCAATCGGCTTCTTCCTCGGACAACCTGCCGTTTTGCACTGCCAGCGCTATCGAGACGGCAAACAGAGCGGCCAGCTGGACATTATAGGCTTTGGTGCTGGCGACGGCGATTTCGGGACCCGCATAGGTATATAAGACATGGTCGGCCTCCCGGGCGATGGAACTGCCCTGCACATTGACCAAGCCGATGGTGGGAATGCCCGCCTTCTTGGCCAGGCGCAGAGCGGCCAGGCTGTCGGCGGTTTCACCCGACTGGGAGATCACGATAAACTGGTCGCCTTCGCAGAAGACCGGGCTGCGATAGCGGAACTCGGAGGCGATATCCACCACCACCGGGATACCCGCCAATTCCTCAATCGCCTGTTTTGCGGCTATGCCGGCATGCATGGCGGTTCCGCAGGCAGAGATTAAAATTCTTTTGGCCGGCTTTTCGGAGAGTTTGCATTTTTCCGTCAGATAGGTTTTTACCGTGAGGGAGACCACCTCGGGCTGTTCATAGATTTCCTTGAGCATGAAATGGGGATAGCCGCCCTTTTCGGCAGCTTCTGCGCTCCAGTTTGCGGTCACTTTCTTTTTTTCTGCGGGGTTTCCGCCAGAGTCAAAAAAGCGAATGTTGTTTTCCGTGATTTCTAAAATCTCCCCTTCATCCGGCAGATAAAAATCCCGGGTGTATTCCAGCAGAGCGGGGATATCCGAGGCAATCATGCTGCCCTCTTCGGTATCAGCGGCGATCAGGGGGCTGCCCTGGCGCAGGGCGTAGATGGTGTTGGGACGATCAAAAAATATGATCGCCAATGCATAGGAGCCCCTAAAATGGGAAACCGCTTTGCGGATGGAGGAAATCGGGTCGCCGTCATAACAGGCATCCAAAAACTTAGCCGCAACCTCCGTATCGGTTTGGGAGATAAAGCTGTACCCCTTTTGAGTCAGCTCTTCCTTCAGCTCGCTGTAGTTTTCAATGATGCCGTTATGAACCAGGGTCAGGCGGTCGGTGCCGTGGGGGTGGGAATTCACGTCCGAAGGTGCGCCGTGGGTAGCCCAGCGGGTGTGCCCGATGCCGCAGGTTCCGGGCAGTCCGTTGCGAAGCTTTTCCCGCAACAAGACCAGTCTGCCCTGGGTCTTGACGGTTTTTACTTTGCTTCCGTCATAGACGGCCACTCCGGCTGAGTCGTATCCTCGGTACTCTAATTTTTCAAGTCCGCCCAACAAAATGGGAAGGCAGGATTTTTTTCCACTGTAACCGACGATTCCACACATAAAAACTCCTTTTTCTCCGCCACTGTAATTTATCCGCAAGCACGTCTGTGACGGTCAAACGGCTTGAAAAAGCAGGTGGTCATCCTTGACCAGCCCGCATTTTTTAAAATTCACAGTATTATTTTATGTGAAATCCCGTCAAAAAGCAACAAACAAAATAAAAAGTGCCTGAAGATTTTACTTAAACCATTTGGAAAAACGAGAGCGGAATACATTGAGATAGGCAGAGATCAGCCGGGTCAGGGCAATATCGTAAAGGAAAAAGGTGATATTGGCCAGGATCAGGAGAACCGGAAGAGAATTAAAAAGAGATGTATTTTCAATGACCTCCAGATGGAACAGCCGGGTAATGATAAAATAAAAAATTGCCATTGCCAAGTTGAACAGCCCGAATTTCGCCAGATATTCCGTCACGCGATTGGGGATCCGCTCGAAATAGGCTTTCAGAATCGGATAATAACCCAAAAAGAGTGCAAAAATCATGGCTGTTTCCTTATCGGGCAGGAGCAGCGAGGAAAGCAGGGATATAATGAAATAAGCTGCGGCCGCATACCGGGTGCCGGTTTCGATCACCAACAGGATCAAAAGCACCCCGGCCAATGCCGCCAGCGAATAGGAGGCAATTGAGAAAAGGGTGGACGAGGCCATGATGACCACGGCCAAAGCGGATATCACGCCGCAGAGGGCGATTTTTCTGGTTTGGGAAAATTTTTTGTTCATAACTTAACAGCAGGTGCAAAGGTCTCCGCCCATGCATTCGCAACAGGTGTCGGCGCAGCACAGCGCGGTGCAGAGGTCGCAGGAGCTGCAGCCCCCCGTACTACCATTGTTGCGATAGGGCGTTTGGTTGAACCCCTGATTGAAGCTGCCGAAATTTCCCCCTCGCTGCCAACAAATCTGGTTTACGGCATTCATATATTCGGCATTGCCCGGGTCCATGCTGGCCGCCGTTTGATAAAAGGTGGCGGCCTGCTCAAGCCAGCCCCTTCTGTGATAAATGCTACCTTTTAAGAAGTTCCATTCCGCATTATGCTGGGGGATGCTGTCGAGAGCGCGCTCGGCCTCGTCCAGGCGTCCGCTGTTGATCATTTCGCGGATGGCATTAAAGTTGAAGTAGCCAGTATTTCCGCCGCGCATAGAGTTGATGATGGTGTCATAAGCCTGGTTGATTTCCTTCATCTTTTCCTCTGCCAGGTCGGACAAAGGATTATCCGCGCCGAAATTATCCGGATGATATTTTCTGGCCAGTTTGCGATAGGCCTCCTTGACCTGTTCTTCCGTTGCGTTGTGGGAAATACCCAGCACATCGTAGGGATTGTTCATTCGGTGTTCCATGCCTTTCCGGCTTATAGCCTGTGTAATGATATAATAACGAATTCTATATCTATTTTATTATGAGTTTATGAGGCTGATTTTATCGATTTTAAAAATTTGCTGTTTTTCAAAAAAAGGAAAAACTCCCGGCGGAAAGCAACTGTTTTTATCCCGCTTTCGGGGCTTTGCCGGACAGCACCCGACGCTGTTGGGCAGCCAGCCCGAGATAAAGAATGTTTTGCAGTATACTGATATTTTTTTTCAGTCCGAGTTTTTCAAACCGGGCGGCAGCTTCGGTCATGCAAAAATTCAGAATGGAGGAGATTTCGCTCTGCCGTTCGGCATTGGTCTTGTCCTTCAGATACAGAAAGGGATTGAAGCGTTTACGTCGGAGATCCTCTTCATAATCATCGGCGGCGTCAATGAGATATACCCATCGGCCCAGCATATACCCGAAATCATAAAGAGCAGCCTGTTGCCCCTCCTCCTCGGACATCAGGGCGCAAATTTGACCCAAAGCCGAAGCGGACGGGTCAGCTGCCAGATCAATTCCCGCTGACGGGTCGGATTCTATTTTATTTTGCCGATTCATAATCTCCTCGGCGATTTGGGCCATCCGGGGCTCATTTTTTTTCGCTTTTTTCAGCCCGGACCGAGCCAGGGGAAGCAAGAGCCATTTGCCAATCCGTTTGAAGCCCCGTTCGTCCCGAATGTCATCCTTCAGCTTGGAATACAGCATGGCCATGGCGCAGGCTGCGGCAAAATCAAGGCTTTCCGGGCAGATGCAGAGGGTTCGTTTTTTTAAGGGATTGGCGGCGCAGCGAAAGGGGAGGTATTCAACCTTTGGCTTCCGAACCGCCATGTGCAGCATGGCGACAGCCACAAAATCATAATTCAGCGTCAGGCGGGAAAAGGGGCCGAATGTTTTACCCAGAGCTTTGCACAGCCCGCAGTAAATTGCCTTATAGGCCTCGTATTCACAAACCAGAAGCTGACCCTGTACGGGTTTGACATAGCCGAACAGAGAATCACCCCTTTCTGATTCCATTTTACCATAAATTTATAAAAAATCAAGAAGATAGCGGATAAGGGGCTTTTCGGCATAAAAATGCGTGTCCGGCGGAGTACCGAACACGCAAGAAGATTTTATTTTTTCAAAAGGGGAGCGAGATACTGGCCGGTATAGGATTTCTCACAGGCTGCCACCTGCTCGGGCGTTCCGCAAACCACCAGCTGGCCGCCCCGGTCGCCGCCTTCCGGACCCAGATCGATGATATAGTCGGCCACTTTGATCACATCCAGATTGTGCTCGATCACCACAACGGTATTGCCGCCTTCTACAAGCTTCTGCAAAACCTCGATCAGCTTGTGGACATCGGCGGTGTGCAGACCGGTGGTGGGCTCGTCCAGAATGTAAATGGTTCTGCCGGTGGAACGGCGGGACAGCTCGGTGGCCAGCTTGACCCGCTGAGCCTCACCGCCCGAGAGGGTGGTGGCGGGCTGGCCGATTTTGATATAGCCCAGTCCCACATCGTTCAGCACTTCCAGCTTCCGGCGGATGCGGGGGACGTTTTCGAAGAAGGAAAGGCCTTCCGCAACCGTCATTTCCAGCACGTCATAGATGCTTTTGCCCTTGTACTTTACCTCCAGGGTCTCACGGTTATACCGCTTTCCGTTGCAGACCTCACAGGGAACATAGACATCGGGCAGAAAGTGCATCTCGATTTTGATAATGCCGTCCCCTTCGCAGGCCTCGCAGCGGCCGCCCCGGATGTTGAAGGAGAAGCGCCCCGGACCATAGCCCTTGGCCTTGGCTTCGGGGGTTTGGGTGAAGAGATCGCGAATATCGGTGAAGAGGCCGGTATAGGTGGCGGGATTGGAACGGGGGGTTCGGCCGATGGGGGACTGATCGATATCGATCACCTTGTCCAGCTGCTGGATGCCCTCGACGGTCTTATGTCTGCCGGGCCGTTCCCGACTTCCGTTGAGCTTGTTGGAGAGGGTCTTAAAGAGAATTTCGTTAATCAGGGAGGATTTGCCCGAACCCGACACCCCGGTCACGCAGGTGAAAATCCCGAGGGGGACGGACACATCGATGTTTTTCAGGTTGTTTTCTGCGGCACCCTTGATTCGAAGCCAGCCGGTCGGTTTTCTTCGCTTTTCGGGCAGGGGGATTTTTTTGCGGCCGGAGAGATAATCGCCGGTGACGGAGTCGGTGCAGTCCAGCAGTCTATCTACCTTTCCTGCGTAGATTACCTGTCCGCCGTTTACGCCGGCGCCGGGGCCGATGTCCACCACATAATCGGCGGCGCGTATGGTATCCTCATCGTGCTCCACCACAATCAGGGTGTTGCCCAGATCCCTCAGCCGCTTCAGGGTTTCCAGCAGGCGGTTGTTGTCCCGCTGATGCAGACCGATGCTGGGCTCGTCCAGAATATAAAGTACGCCGGTCAGACCGGAGCCTACCTGGGTGGCCAGCCGGATCCGTTGCCCCTCACCACCGGAAAGGGTTCCGGCGGAACGGGAAAGGTTGAGATACTCCAGCCCCACATTTTTTAGGAAGCCTAGCCGTTCACGGATTTCCTTGACAATCCGGTCGGCAATGATCTTTTCCTTGGGAGTGAGGGTGAGCTTCTCAAAAAAGTCCAGCAGTTCAAGAACGGACAGCCGGCAAAGTTCCATAATATTGCGGCCGCCCACCGTCACGGCCAGGGATTCTTGCTTTAAACGGTTGCCTTTGCAGGTGGGGCAGGGCTCGGCGCTCATCATCGCTTCGATTTCCCGGCGCATAAAGTCGCTTTGGGTTTCCTTATAGCGGCGGTTCAAATTGTTGATAATGCCCTCAAAGCTGTTCACATAGTTTCCGGTGCCGGCCGCACTCTTATATTCCAGCTTCAGCTTTTCATTTCCCGTGCCGTAGAAAATTACTTCCACCGCCTTGGGGGGCAGGTCTTTAAAGGGGACATCCAGAGAAAAGTTATAATGCTTGGCTAAGGCCGTGAAATACATCTGGGCGATTCCGCCCCCGTCATAGCTCCAGCCGCTGGCCCGAATCGCGCCTTCGCGGATGGAAAGGTTGGGGGCGGGCACGATGCGGTCGGGGTCAATCTTCATCTGCACCCCCAAACCCGAACAGTCCGGGCAAGCGCCGAAGGAATTGTTAAAGGAGAACATCCGGGGGGTCAATTCCTCCACGCTGACGTCATGCTCGGGGCAGGAGTAGTTTTGGGAGAAGAGCAGTTCTTCCCCTTCGGCATCCACCAGCACAATTCCGCCCGCCAAATTGGCCGCCATCTCGATGGACTCGGCCAGACGGGCCCGAATGGAATCGCCCACCACCAAGCGGTCTACAATGATCTCAATGTTGTGCTTTTTGTTTTTATCCAGGGAAATGGTTTCCGACAGTTCGTAGAGGCTGCCGTCCACCCGAACACGGACAAATCCGGACTTGCGGGCTTGTTCCAGCTCTTTTTGATGCTCTCCCTTTTTCCCCCGGATGATTGGTGCCATCACCTGAATCCTCTTGCCTTCGGGCAGGAGAAGCACCCGGTCGACCATCTGGTCCACGGTTTGCTGGCGAATCTCAACCCCGCAGACGGGGCAGTGGGGAATGCCAATGCGGGCATAGAGCAGACGGAGATAGTCGTAGATTTCCGTCACGGTGCCCACCGTGGAACGGGGGTTGTTGGAAGTGGTCTTTTGGTCGATGGAAATGGCGGGGGAGAGACCGTCAATATGGTCCAGATCCGGCTTGTCCATCTGACCTAAAAACTGCCTGGCGTAGGCGGAGAGGGATTTCACATACCGCCGCTGGCCCTCGGCGTAAATGGTGTCAAAGGCCAGGGAGGATTTGCCCGACCCCGACAGCCCGGTGAAAACGATCAGCTGGTCCCGCGGCAGTTCCAGATCGATATTTTTTAAATTGTGTTCTCTTGCGCCTTTAATGACAATGGTATTGCGTTTCATAGCATCAGTGCCTTTCCTGCTTATCTGTTGGGTTTGCTGGGTTTACTGTTTTCCAGCTCTTTAATTTTATCCCGCAGGAAAGCGGCGTGCTCAAACTCCAGCATTTTGGCAGCCTGTTTCATCTCTGCGGTCAGTTTTTCTATCAACTGTCTCCGTTCCTTCTCGGACAATCGTTTGCCGGTCCGATTTTTCAGTTCATCCTCTGTTTCCTTTGAACTGATTTCAAGAATGGCTCGGATACCTTTCTTGATGGTGGCGGGGACAATGCCGTGGGCTTGGTTATACTCGTCTTGCAGAGTCCGGCGGCGGATGGTTTCGGAAATGGCGGCTTCCATCGAGGGGGTCACCTGATCGGCATACATGATCACATGCCCGTTCGAATTTCGCGCCGCCCGGCCGATCATCTGAATCAGCGAGGTTTCAGCCCGCAAAAAGCCCTCTTTGTCCGCGTCCAGGATGGCCACCAGGGAAAGCTCGGGAATGTCCAGCCCTTCCCGCATCAGGTTGATGCCCACCAGAACATCAAATTCGCCCAGGCGGAAATCCCGGATCAGCTGCATGCGCTCGATGGTGTCGATCTCGTGATGGAGGTATTTTACCCGGATTCCCATCCGTTCCAGATAGTTGGTGAGATCTTCGGCCATTTTTTTGGTCAGCGTCAGCACCAGTGTCCGTTCCTGACGTTCTACCCGGACATTAATCTCGGAGATCAGGTCGTCGATCTGCCCCTCGGTGGGACGGACGTCAATGGTGGGATCCAACAGGCCGGTGGGGCGGATCAGCTGTTCGATGACCACCGGGCAGTGCTCCCGCTCAAAGGGGCCGGGAGTGGCGCTGACATAAATGGATTGGTTAAGGCGCTCATAAAATTCATCAAAGGTGAGGGGGCGGTTGTCATAGGCGGAGGGCAGGCGGAAGCCGTACTCTATCAGATTGGTTTTTCTGGCCCGGTCACCCGCATACATGGCGCGGACCTGGGGCAGGCTCATATGGGATTCGTCGGCGATAAACAAAAAGTCCTTGGGGAAATAGTCCAGCAGAGTGTATGGCGTGCTGCCCGGTTCCCGACCGGCCAGGATCCGGGAATAGTTTTCGATGCCCCGAACGGTGCCGATTTCGCGCAGCATTTCCATGTCATACCGGGTGCGTTGCTCGATGCGCTGGGCCTCCAGCAGCTTGTGATGATCGGTAAACCATTTGACCCGCTCCTCCAGCTCCTGCTCAATCTCAGCCAGTGCTCTGTCCATTTTGTCCTTCACCACCACATAGTGAGTGGCGGGGTAGATGGCCATGTGCTGAAGCAGATTCTTTGTCTCCCCGGTGAGAGGGGTAAATTCACTGATTCGTTCAATGGTATCTCCCCAGAACTCCACCCGGACGGCGAGTTCGTTGGAGTTGGAGGGGAAGATCTCCACCACATCTCCCCGAACCCGGAACTTGTTGGTGATAAAATTAATATCGTTTCGCTCATACTGGTTGTCCACCAGCTTTTTGATCAGCTCGTCCCGGTCCAGCCGCATGCCGGGACGCAGGGAGATGACCATGTTTTTATAGTCCTCCGGGCTGCCCAGGCCGTAGATGCAGGAAACGCTGGCTACGACGATCACATCCCGCCGCTCCAAAAGGGCAGAGGTGGCCGAGTGGCGCAGCTTTTCTATTTCGGCGTTGATTTCCAGATCCTTTTCAATATAGGTATCCGTTTGAGGAATATAGGATTCCGGCTGGTAGTAGTCGTAATAGGAAACGAAAAATTCCACGGCGTTTTCGGGGAAAAATTCCTTAAACTCGCTGCACAGCTGGGCGGCGAGAATTTTATTGTGGGCCAAAATCAAGGTGGGGCGATTGACGGCGGCAATCACATTGGCCATGGTAAAGGTTTTGCCCGAACCGGTAACGCCCAGCAGGCACTGTTCCTTTTTGCCGGACAGCACGCCGTTGACCAGCGCATCGATGGCTCGGGGCTGGTCTCCGGTGGGTTTGTATTCGGATTTCAGTTTAAAAACCGCATCCATCGGTTTTACTCCTTTGCTCTATATAATCGAGAGAGCCGCTTTGGGCCATGGAGACGTAATCTCCCTCGGCAATAATCAG
>JAKOTC010000062.1 GCA_029776465.1 Bacillota bacterium | reverse complement strand
TTGGCTTTAGAAAATCATGCAAAATGCTTTTTCAATATTTCCATCATTGCATCGGCCGGAAGCCCTCCCGGGGAAATCTGGATGTTTCGGGCAGTCTCAAAGCGTTTCGCAATGCTTTCCATCTTGGCTTTATCCATTTTGATCGCCGGGGTTTTTACTACCCGGTTAACCAATTGGGTAATATCCTCCAGCTTCATATTTAATGCCTTTTCCAGGTCGGCCGCCTTCTGAGGATTATATTCTGCAGCACGGCGCAAAAAATCCCCGGTAAATACTCCACAGGCAAATCCGTGGGGCACTCCGTAGTCCTCGGTCAGCACATAACCCAGCGGATGGGGAAAACAGGTTCCGCAGCCGTTGAGGGCAAGACCTGCCCAGAGAGAACCATAATACAGCTGCTGACGCAGATCGGCGTTGGGCTCAAAGGATTGACTAAGCTGTTCCAAAGCGGGGAGAATAAGAGCAAGCCCTTTTATGGCAAATTGATCGGTGGTGTCACTGGCCACCTCTGAAAAATAGGCCTCGGTGGCATGGGCGATGGCATCTACTGCGGCTGACAGAGTCAGGTTCTGACTGCAGGAGTGGGTGTAAAGAGGATCCGCATAAGCGATCTTGGCATAGAGGGCCGGATGAGTTATGCTTTTTTTGATATGGGGCTGAGAAAGGGTGAGAACGGAAACCGCGGTTACCTCACTGCCGGTTCCGGCGGTAGTGCCCACCGCAACCCAAGAGAGGGCGGGATTGCGCCATGCGGAGGGATTATAAATATCCATGGGTGCAAGGCCGGGGTTCGCTGCAAAAAGAGCAGCGGCTTTGGTGGCGTCCAGAACGGATCCCCCACCGATACCGATGAAAAAATCAGCCTGAGAGCTGTGGGCAAGCTGACCGGCCTCATAGGCGGATTCCAGCGTGGGGTTTTCGACGATTTTATCATATTGGAGATAGGCGATGCCCAGCTCGTCCAGTGCCCGGGTAATGTCGGCCAATGCGCCGGAAGCAGCCGCCGCATGCTTGCCGGTAATAATCAGGCAGCGTTGTCCCAGCTCTTTCATCAGTCCCTTATGGGCGGTGACGCAGCCTTCGCCGCTGATCACCCGCACAGGCATATAAAGATTGAAATTCATACAGCCATCCCTTTCCGCCATTTCGGCAGTATTTGTAATTCTTTATTCTTCTTTGTTCTGAATTAACAGGGCATAAATTTCATTTTTCGATAAGCCGGTTTCCTTGGCAGTTAATTTGGCAGCCTCAGAGGGAGAGCAGCCCTCGGCCATTTTCTTTCTTGCAATCTCCGCGGCCTGCTCGGGGGTGATTTCTTCCGGTTGAGCGGGGGCCGGTCCGCCGATGACCAGCACATATTCACCACGGGATTCCTGAGACTGCATCCATTGGACGGCACCGCTTAAACTGCCCCGCCAGAGTTCTTCGTGAAGTTTGGTCAGTTCTCTTGCCACCAGAACCGGCCGGTTGCCCAAGGCGTTCAACAATTCAGAGAGGGTTTCTTTTATGCGGTGAGGCGCTTCATAATAGACCAAAGCACCCTGATAAAGCCTGGCCTGTTCCAGCGAAGCCCGTCTTTCTTTTTTATCTCGGGGTAGAAAGCCTTCAAAGGAAAACCTGCGGCATTCCAATCCGGAAAGGGAGAGGGCGGTCACGGCGGCACAGGGGCCGGGGATGGAGGTCACCGGGATGCCTGCCTCTGCGGCCAGATTGACCAGTTCCTGACCGGGATCGCTGATGGCGGGGGTTCCCGCGTCGGTAACCAAAGCACAGCTTTCTCCGGATAACAGGCGCTGGAGGATG
>JAKOTC010000061.1 GCA_029776465.1 Bacillota bacterium | reverse complement strand
GGCAGCTCCGGGAGATCCCCGGAGGGGTGAAATTCCCGTGGAGTTAGTTAGCAGCTAACCGTTTGATGGATGTAAATTTTACTTAATAAATAAGTCAAACAGAAGAGTATTACTTTACTCTTTTCTTTGACTACATAGTAACGTTATCCCTGTTTTAAATACAAAAGAAACAAAGGAGGCCAGGAAGTTGAAAGTGGACATATTTCGTGGAGACGTCTTCTATGCGGAACTGGGACCCGTAGTTGGCTCAGAACAGGACGGCCTTCGCCCTGTTGTGATATTGCAGAATAATACCGGCAACAAATTTAGTCCTACAGTCATAGTAGCAGCCGTAACCAGCAGATGCGGCAGCAAAAAACAGCTTCCTACGCATATCAGCCTCTCGGAAACATTCCTTCCAAGTAATTCAATCGCCCTGCTCGAACAGATACGTACCATTGATAAATTAAGGCTTAAAGAATATATAGGAAGACTGAATAATACCACGATGCAAAGAATAGACAGAGCACTGGCCATTAGCTTAGGCATGAATTATAGGATCAACAATGTAATACAACTTAGTCTATGTGAAAACTGTGCTAAGCAGTTTTATAATTCTCCTGGTTACTATATCCACCGTGCGAATATTAATCAGTTATTTAAAGAAACGTGCACATATTGCGGATGCAGATTAGGGTTTGATTACATCATTATAAGTACGGTATCACGAAAAAACCAAACATATGATTAATTAGATTACCAGAAACGGCCTGGACTCAAAGCCAAGCCGTTTGTATATAAACATATTTGAAAGTGGGGATTAATACATGAAAGATTTATTTGCTGATTACCCGGAAGTATTAACTATAAGCGATCTACAAAAGATTCTTGGTGTTGGGAGAAATACAGCGTATAGCCTGATAAGGCACAATAAAATCAAAAGCGTACAAATTGGAAGGCAAAGAAGAATACTAAAATGTTATGTACTGGAATATCTGCTTTATAATTGACGGTTTGCACATTTTGATTTAGTAACCCATTATGGTATAATTTCATCCGTCAATAGTGGGCTACTTGTCATAAAAGGAGGATAGAAAATGACAGGAAGCTTACAAATAAAAAATGGCGTTTTCTATGCAGTCTTAAACATTAAAGATAGTACAGGAAAGCGCAAACAAAAATGGATATCCACCGGTTTAATAGTGAAAGGAAACAAGAAAAAAGCAGAGCAGTTTCTAAATGAATTAAAGTCTCAATACGAAGAAATGGCTCAAGAAAAAGAAACCAATTATATCGAGCCACCAGAAATAATGTTCTGCGATTTTCTTAAAGAATGGATAACCCTGAATAAAAGCAATATTCAGGTAACTACTTATGACGGGTATATTCACATGCTGAACAAGCATGTGTATCCATACTTTAAGGAAGAAGGCATCTTATTAACAAAAGTAAAGCCGATGGATATTCAAAGGTATTACGCCAAAAAGCTTGAAGAAGGCCTGTCGCCTAACACGGTAATCAAACATCACGGCATTATCAGAAGCGCATTGCAGTATGCGGTAAAAACCAATCTTATAAAAGAAAATGCAGCTGACTATGTTGATAAGCCAAGGCGCGAAAAATTCATTGCCGGTTATTATAACGCCGATGAACTGAACAAGCTTTTTGCGGCTGCAAAAGGGTCTACAATTGAAACTCCTATACTGCTTGCAGCATATTACGGATTAAGGCGTTCAGAAGTGTTAGGTTTGACATGGGATGCGATTGATTTTAATAACGGCGTAATTACCATCAAGCAGAAGGTTGTTAGAGGTTTTGAAGATGGGAAATTGGTCTCGCTGCCTCAAAACAAACTCAAAAGCGAAACCAGTTATCGGTCATTGCCGCTATGCGATGTTATCCGTAACCACCTTGAGCAAGTAAAATACAATCAGGAAAAGAACAAAGCCTTATTGGGAAGTGATTATAATTACGAATATGATGGTTATATTTGCGTAACCTCAACAGGCAATCTTCTGCAGCCTGATTACATTACCGAAACATTTGCTAAACTGCTCAAGAAACATAAACTCAAAAAGATTCGGTTTCATGACCTGCGGCATTCCTGTGCTACATTATTATTGAATTTAGGGTTTAGCATGAAAGAAATACAGGTGTGGCTTGGACACAGTGACTTTCAAATAACTGCTAAAACTTATGCTCATGTGGATTATAAAAATAAAATAGTCATGATAGACCGGGTTTCAAACATGCTCTGTGGTTAGAAAAAGTGTTAGAAAAGTGTTAGAAAAACGTTAGAAAAACCGTGAAGGTCAGTTTCTCCACAGAAAAAGAGAAAGTCCTGAAACCCGCATGGCGCAAGGCTTCAGGACCATCTTATAGCTGGTTGCGGAGGGAGGATTTGAACCTCCGACCTTCGGGTTATGAGCCCGACGAGCTACCGACTGCTCCACTCCGCGATATCTGATTTTTGGCACTTTTCAAAGTGCTCTATTATTATACCCAAATTTCGTCGGCATGTCAACCCCTAAAGCAGCATCTTTTCAATTTTTTTGTTCGACATTCTTTTCCCCTTTCCCCTCAGTATTTTTCATATTTTAACCCTCCTGCGGCTTGTATCTCTTCCACCGACAGGATATAATGAGAGCAAATAAGTATTAGAAACTGGAGGGCCGTTATGTATCCCAAGCGAAAGAAACGAAGCGAAAGCTTTCTGGGTATCCATTTTGACTTCCACGCAAGACCGCAGGACCAGAACATCGGATCGGACACTACGCCCGAGCTCATTCAGGAGATCATCGACCGGGTCCGCCCCGATTACATACAATGCGACTGCAAGGGTCACCCCGGCTGGTCCAGCTATCCCACCCAAGTAGGGCATGCCGCGCCCGGAATCCAATCCGACGCGCTCCGTATCTGGCGGGAGGTCACGGCCAAAAACGGCGTTGCCCTCTATATGCATTACTCGGGGGTCTGGGACAACGCCGCAATCGCCGACCATCCGGAGTGGGCGGCCGTGAACGCGGACGGCACTCCCCATGAAAATTCCACTTCTGTCTTCAGCCCCTATGCCGATGAGCTGCTGATTCCCCAGTTGAAAGAGCTCTGCGATGAATACGGCGTAGACGGGGTTTGGATCGACGGCGACAGCTGGGCCGTCATCCCCGATTACTGCGAAACCGTCCGCAACCTCTACCGGCAAAAAACCGGACGAAGCGAGCTTCCCAAATCCCCCGAGGAGGAGGGGTATGATGTTTTCATGGAGATCAACCGGGAGGGATACCGGGCCTATGTCCTTAAAATCACCCAGGCGATGAAGGCCCACAATCCGGACTTCCAGGTCTGCTGCAACTGGGCCTACACCTCCTTTATGCCCGAGCCGGTGCCCGCCGATATTGCCTTTATCTCGGGGGATTACAGCTGGGTCTCCAGCCTTAACTCCGCCCGGTTTGAAGGCCGCATTATGGCCCGTCAGGGCAAACCCTGGGATCTGATGGCCTGGGGCTTCACCAGCACCTTTGAGGACATGGCATGGACTCACAAGTCCCCCGTCCAGCTCTGCCGTGAGGCCGCCATGGTTCTGGCCTTGGGGGGAGGCTTTCAGGCCTATTTCACCCAGACCCGCACCGGCAGGCCCAAACCCGCCCAGCTTCAGGCCATGATCGCCGCTGCGGAGTTTTGCAGGGCCCGTCAGCCCTTCTGCCACCGGGGCGAGCCGGTTCCCCAAATCGGGATTCTCTATCCCACCGAAGGCTTCTACGCCCGCATCAAGGATCGCTGTTTCGGTTCCAATAACGACCGTGTGGATTTTATCCGCGGAATGCTGCTGGGTCTGCTGGACAACCAATACTCCGTAGAGCTGCTGGCCAATCACCAGCTCACCGGCCGCATGCAGGAATACCCCCTGATTGTGGTTCCGGAGTGGGATACCCTCTCCCCCGCCCTCCTGAGCGAATTGAAAGCGTATGTTTATAATGGCGGAAAGCTGCTGGTGACTGGTCAGGCGGTCAAGCATTTCGAAGAAGAGCTGCAGGTATGCCTGGGCGAGGCTAATGAAAAAACCGCCTGGGTGGAGGCAGACGGCTGGCTGGCCGGCATCAAATGCCCCATTCAGGAGGTGGAGCTGAAGGGTGCCTCCCCCCTTGCCGGCTATTATGAATACAACGATATCTGTTCCCCCTACGGCGTCTCGGCGGCCACCGCGGCTTACGGCAAAGGCCGGGTCACCGGCATCTTCTTTGACATCGGCACCCGCTACCTCAAGGGGCGCAGCGTCCCCCTGCGAGAATATCTGGGCGCCCGGATAAAAGAGCTCTTCCCCGACCCGATGGTCAAAGTCTCGGGCAGCCATCTGGCGGAGGTGGTCTTAACCCGCAACCGGGGCAAGCTGATGGTCCACCTGATCAACATGACCAACAACAACGAGCTGGCCGATATCTACACCATTGACGAGATCCCCCTCATCGGACCGCTGGAGATCCAAATCCGGCTGGAACACACCCCCTCCCGCATCCTGCTGCAGCCCTCCGGCAAAAGCCTGGACTTTAGCTTTGAGGAGGGCATCGCCCAAATCACCCTCCCACGTCTTGAAATCTATGATATTTTAGAAATCCATTTCGCGGAATGATTCCCGGTCTGTCAAAATCTCAGCAATATAAATCCCCTTTGGCTGTCGAAAGGCGGCAGCAAAGGGGATTTTTTTGTTGAATCTTTGGTTTTTAATACAATCCGTAATTTGCGACCAGAATCCGGGCCGGGCTTTACAAGGGGGGCGGGCCCGTGGTACAATAAGTTGATACGAAATGCTGATAAATCATGAAGGTGATCGTTTGAAATATAAAATCGTCATTTATGCCATCGCAAAAAACGAAGAAAAATTCGTGGAAAAATTCATGGAATCGGCCCGGGAGGCCGACGCCGTCATCATCGGAGACACCGGATCCACCGATGCCACTGCGGATAAATTCAAGGCGCTGGGTGCCACCGTGCATCATCTTGTCATCTCCCCCTGGCGCTTTGACAAGGCCAGACAGGAGCTTTTGGACCTCCTGCCCCAGGACGCGGATATCTGCATCTCCCTGGACATCGATGAAAGTCTTCAGCCCGGCTGGCGGGAGAAGCTGGAGAAGGTCTGGCAGCCTTCTACCCATCAGGTGACCTATTCCTACATCTGGAGCGTGAATCCCGACGGAACGCCCAACATCCTGATTCCCTATTCCAAAATCCACGCCCGGCACGGGTTCCGGTGGAAGTACCCCGTTCACGAGATTTTAGAGTTCACCGGGCCGGGCAAGCCCAATATTGTTGAGGCAAAGGAAATTGTGATCCACCATCAGCCCGACCTGAACAAAGCCCGAAGCAGCTATCTGCCCCTGCTGGAGCTTGCGGCCGAGGAAAACCCCAAAGATGCCCGGATGATAGGCTGCCTGGGACGGGAGTATGCCTCCCTGGGCCGTTATGAGGAAGCCATTGAGACGCTGAAAAAGAGCCTGGCCCTTCCCAGCCCGGACAAGGTGGAGCGAAGCGATCTGATGCGTTTGGTCAGCGACTGCCTGGCGGCCCTGGACAGAACGGCAGAGGCCAAGGAGTGGCTGTTGAAGGCCACCCGGGAACTGCCCGACTCCCGGGAACCCTATCTGGCGCTGATGCTCTTCTGCAAGAAAAATGAGGACTGGCGGACCCTGGTGGACGCCGCTTCCAAAGCCGTCACCATTAAGAAAAACCGATATCCCCATGCCGTCTCCGACCCCCGCGCCTGGAATCAGGAATTCTATGTGCTGGCCGCCATCGCCTGCTATCACCTCAGGCTCTACGACAAGGCCCGCTCCTTCCTGCGAAGCGGACTGGAGATGCTGAAGGACGAAAAATCCCAGACCCTGCTTAACACCCTGATTCGCCAGCTTCCAAATTAGGATTTTTCCGACCGGGCTCTCAAAACACCCTCAAATAAAATTCCCCTGACCTCGTCGAAAGCCGGCGAATCAGGGGAATTTTTGTTGAATCCCGAAGGATTAATACATTATGTATTGGTTATAACTTGAACTGGGGCAGATAATCCCTGTTTTTCTCGAACATGGCATCCACCATTTCCTTGATCTCGGCCAGGCTGAGCACCGCCGAAGTCAGGGGGTCATGATAGATGGCATAATATACCTTGTCGGGGTCTCCGGTGAGTGCGGCCTCCACCGCCAGCTCTTCACAACAGGCGTTCAGGCCGTTGAGCGCGGCCAGCTGCAGGGGCAGGCTGCCCACCCGGATGGTGCGAAGCCCGGCCTTTGATGCCACCACCGGCACCTCCACGCAACAGCCCCGAGGCAGGTTGTCGATGATACCGTCATTGCGGACATTGCCGTTGAATTCAAACATGGTTCCATCGCCGAAGCAGGCGTTGAAAATGTAAGCGGCGTATTCATGGCCCCGCTTCAGATCAACCTCCTCCTGGTTCAGCCACTTTTCAATCTCCTCCCTCCAGATGTTTTCCCGTTCGAGATAAACCTTCAGGATATAGGCGTGAACCCCCGGGTTCCAGCCGGTGCCGTTGCAGTACTTTTCAATCAGGTCGGGGCGCTTGCGGAACCAGGCGTTATACTCTGAGTTGTGGCCGGAGGACTCTGTGACATAATAGCCCAGATGCTTAAACATCTCATTGCGGACCACTTCTTCCTGATAGATGCTCTGGTTTTCCTCCACCGCCTTGCGGATCAGGGGATAGGCGTCCTTTCCGTTCCACTTGTATTCCAGATACCAGGCCTGATGGTTGATGCCTGCGCAGAGGTAGGTCACTTCCTCCATGGGCGCTCCGATCCATCTGGCCAGCATCTCGGCGGTTCCCTGAACGCTGTGGCAGAGGCCGGTGACATTGACCTTCGTGGCCTGCTGCATTGCGCGGCAAAGCATGGCCATGGGATTGGTATAGTTCAGCACCACCGCGTTGGGGCAATACCTTTCAATATCCCTGCAGATCTCCAGCATCACGGGAATGGTGCGGAGGGCGCGGAAAATGCCGGAGGGGCCCCGGGTGTCCCCCACGTTGATGTCCACCCCATACGCCATAGGAATCTCGATATCATGCCGAAACACCTGAACGCCGCCGGCCAGAATGGTAATCAATACGCCGTCGGCCCCTTCCAGGGCCTTGGCCCGGTCGGTGGTGGAGGTAATGGTGGCGGGATAATTGCCTGCCTTCACGATTTTTTTGCAGGCCCTTTCGATGTAGGCCAGCCGTTCCTCGTCGATGTCCATCAGGGCCAGTTCCGCGTCGGCAAAGGCCGGAAAGGTGAGAATGTCCTTGACCAGCCCCCGGGTAAAGCCAAAGCTGCCCGCGCCGATGAATGCAATTTTCTTAGGCATACCACTCAATCCTTTACAATTATTTTGAATTTCTGCGCAAAGGGTTCCATTTAGCTGTATTATAATACAGATTCCAAAGCGGATGCAACAGTCAGAAAGGCAATATTATAATTTTCTTATCTCAAAGCCGGCAAGGAGATAAAAAAGGGGATCGCATAGAACATGCGGTCCCCTGTTATGTGAGGATGATTAATCCAGTTGCAAATGACCTATTACCGTAAACTCAGCAACAAGCGGGTCTTGCCCCGTCAGCTCCCGGCTGCGGGGGTCTGGCTGACTTCCGCCCACGAATAGGGTGTAGCCCCCCTG
>JAKOTC010000060.1 GCA_029776465.1 Bacillota bacterium | reverse complement strand
GCTGCCGGAGCCGCAAGTATCTTGCTGCTCTGGCAGCTTTGCGCTGTTTTAATTGACAAGCTCTATATCCTTCCCCGCCCCGCCCAGGTGGCGATTTCGGTTATTTCCCTGCTGGGCCAGCCCTCCTTCTGGACCACCTTCGGCGCAACCCTTCTCCGGTGGATCGGGGGGCTTATCCCTGCTTTTTTATTGGGGCTTGTGCTGGGCGGAATCGCCGCCTGGTCCTCAGCCGCAGGCGCATTTCTTCAGCCTTTTTTCGTGCTGGTCAAATCCGTTCCCGTGGTCTCCATCACCCTGCTGGCATTGATCTGGTTTAAGGCTCCTTTGGTGCCCTCCTTCGTGGTTTTTCTGGCGGTTTTCCCCTCGGTTTGCGATAACGCAGGCGCCGGGGTAAAAAATATTGATCGCCGGCTTTTGGAGATGGCCAAGGTTTACCGCATCGATGGAGCCAGAAAATTCGCTTCGGTCATCCTCCCCTCTTTGCAGCCCTTTTTGTTTGCCGCGCTGCGAACCGCTTCAGGGGTGGGATTAAAGGCCACGGTGGTGGCAGAGTTGATTGTGCAGCCTGCCTTCTCCATGGGCTTTGAGCTGCAAAAGGCCAAGGTCTATCTGGAAACCGACCAAGTGCTGGCCTGGACGCTGCTGGTAGTGGCCTTCGGCTATCTTGCCGAAAGAGTCATCTCCATCGCCGAAGCCAAAGCCACAAGCTGGAGGTAACGTATGCGAATAGAAAACCTCAATAAGGGTTATGATTCATTAGTAATATACAACAACTTTTCAATCTCCTTTCCCGAGCAGCGGATTACCGCCATTCTGGGTCCCTCGGGATGCGGCAAAACCACCCTTCTCAATATTCTGGCGGGCCTGGACCCGGCAGCGGGACGCAAAATCTCCCGGCCGGTCTCCTATGTCTTTCAGGAGCCCCGGCTTCTGCCCTGGTTTGATCTGCGAAAAAATATCGAGATTGCTCTGCCGAGGGAATGGACAGCCGCTAAGCGGCGCGAAAAAGCCGAGCAGGCTCTTGAAGCTGTGGGATTGAAAGACTTTATCCGATATGTCCCCAATCGCCTCTCCGGAGGAATGCGACAGCGGGTGTCCATCGCCCGGGCCTTTGCCGTTCCCTCCGACCTTCTGCTGATGGACGAGCCCTTCCGGGGTCTGGACATCCGGACCAGGCAGGAGCTGATTGAACTGTTTTTGGCCCTTTGGGAAACCCAGCGCCGAACCGTCATCGCCGTCACCCATGACCCCGAGGAGGCCTGGCGGATCGGTGACCACATACTCCTCTTCTCCCGTGCGCCGGTTCAGATTCTCTTCTCCCGCGATATCGATCTTCCCAAAACAAATCGGCCCCTCGATTCGGAGGAATTTATCACCCTACGAAAGGATCTCTGCAACCTGATGGGAGAATGCCCCCTGCCCGACCCGGCGGATAAATAATACGATTCTCCGATTGACACTCCTTGTCCGCTTTGTTATACTTTACCTGTACGCAATAACCCATTGATATATAAAATCTGTTTTTTCGGCAAGCCTGGGTCGAAAAACAAAGCAGAAAGGTTTGAACATCTTATGATCGATACGCAAAAACGTGAATTTGCCCAATCATTGATTGATTATCTCTACGATTCGCCCACCCCTTTTCAGTCGGTGGATTGTTTAAAGGCCATGCTGGATAAGGCCGGCGCCACCCAGCTCTCGGAAAGTGACAGTTGGCAGCTGGAAAAGAACCGGCTTTATTATATCATCAAAGACGGCACCCAGATTATCGGCTTTAAAATCGGCAGCAAAAGCCTGCCTGAAAACGGCTTTCGCATCTCCGCAGCCCATCACGACGCCCCCGGTTTCCGGGTCAAGCCTGTGGCTTCTGTCGTCGACGGAACATATGAAAAAATTAATTTGGAGCCCTATGGGGGCATGATTGTCCACACCTGGATTGACCGTCCGCTGGCCGTGGCCGGCCGCGTCTGCGTCGCCACCGAAAAAGGCATTGAAGCCCGCAACATCAACATCAAAAAGCCGGTTATGATTATTCCCAGCGTTGCCATTCATATGGACAGAACGGTGAATGAAGGCGCTAAGTTTAATCTCCAAACAGAGGCGGTTCCCCTTTATGCCCTCTCTCCCGAGAAAAAGACCCGCTTTATGGACGACATTGCCGAGGCTGCCGGGGTCAAGGCCGAGGACATTCTCAGCTATGAACTGGCTCCTTATGAATATGAGAAGGGCTGCATCTTCGGCATCAATGAGGAGTTTATCAGCGCAGGCCGAACCGACGATGCCGCTATGGCTCATGCCTCCTTCTGCGGCTTGATTCAGGCCGCAAACTCTGAAGAAAGTTGCATTGCCGTGGCCTATGACCATGAGGAGATCGGCAGCACCTCCACCCGGGGCGCCCGCAGCAACTCCCTGATGGCATTGATTGAACGGATCTGCGAAAAGCTGAATATGACCACCGAGGATAAATATCGCACACTGGTTAACAGCCTGCTTTTCTCCGCTGATATGGCCCACGCCGTTCATCCCTCCTATGCCTCCAAGGCCGACCCCAACCATCCGGTTCAGCTGAATAAAGGGCCGGTGCTGAAAACCACCAGCTATCAAAGCTATGCCACCAGCAGCCGGGGCTCTGCCATCTTTACCTGGCTGTGCAAAAAGAACAATATCCCCTACCAGGTCTTCACCAATCGCAGCGATGCCCGGGGCGGCGGCACCATCGGTTCAGGCCTGGCCGCCATCTTCGGCATGACCACTGTGGATATCGGCAATCCCACTCTGGGAATGCACTCCATCCGCGAAATGATAGGCGTAGAAGATCACTTCTATATGAAAGAGCTGTTTGCCGCGCTCTTCTCCGCTGATTTAAACGGCGTTTTCAACGGTAACTAATGAAAAAATAAAGGAGAAATTGAGATGACTTTAAAAGAGATGACACAGGCCTTCGGCGTTTCCGGCCGCGAGGATGAGATTGCCGCTCTGCTGAAAGCAGAAGCCGCCCCTTATGTAGACAGCTTTATGGATGCCGGGCTTCACAGCGTAATCGGATTTAAAAAGGGCAGCTCGGCCAACGCCAAAAAGATCATGGTGGTCGCCCACATGGACGAGATCGGCTTTTGCGTTACAGCCATCACCGACAAAGGCCTTATAAAGGTGCGTCCTGTCGGCGGCATTCCCGTTGCTTTGACCTATGGCAACCGTGTCCGTTTTGAAAACGGCGTTGTGGGTGTGGTCGGCTGCGACTGCGCTATCGAAGATGCCAAGGGTGACATCAACAAGCTGTATATCGATATCGGCGCCACCAACAAGGAGGACGCCTTGAAGGTTGTTTCGGTGGGCGATTTTGCCTGCTATCACGCCGAATACTCCGAGCTTCTGAACGGCCGTGTTTCCACCAAAGCCCTGGACGACCGGATCGGTTGTTATATTCTGATGGAATGCATGAAAAAGTATCAAAACCCCGCTCATGACGTATACTATGTCTTCAGCAGCCAGGAGGAAGTGGGGCTGAGAGGCGCCAAAACTTCCGCTCAGGCCATCCTCCCCGACGAGGGCATCGCGGTGGACATCACCGGAAGCTTTGATACGCCTGACAGCGGCAACAAGGGCAATGTGGTGCTGGGCGG
>JAKOTC010000059.1 GCA_029776465.1 Bacillota bacterium | reverse complement strand
GGACCTCATGGCCGGCGCGCCGCCTAACCTCCACTACAGCCAGCATGTTCAGGGAAAGGGTGAAGAGAGCTTTGCGGCGGCCTGCGGACTGGAGATGGAGGGGGTTATCGGCAAGAAAGCGGATTCGGTGTATAGCGGAACCAGAAATGGGGACTGGATTAAGCTGAAGTGTGACAAAAGGCAGGAATTTGTTATCGGGGGTTACACCCTGACCGATAAAAAGGCGAGGGGAATCAGCGCCCTTCTCCTTGGAGCATATCAAGGGGAACGTTTCCTTTATGTGGGGAGGGCCGGAACGGGACTGAGCGAATCGGAAATCCAAAAGCTTGAAGCGTTGTTTGCCGATACCGTTTGTTTGGAGCCTGCTTTTGAAAACCCCCCAAAGCCCAGGACCGGTGAAAGAATCACCTGGCTTGAGCCCAAATTGGTTGCGGAGATCAAATTTGCCGAATGGACAGAGGAAAATCTGTTAAGACAGGCCAGTTTCAAGGGTCTGCGAACCGATAAAAACCCCAGGGAGGTCATTCTGGAAAATCCCGAGGATGGAGATCTGCCCGAACTAAAACCTGAAGAACCGGAGAGAAGCATGGAAATCAAGGAAAAGGATATTGTCATTCAGGGCATCAAAATCACAAACCCCGATAAAGTGATGTTTGAGGAAAGCAAGATTACGAAATTAGAAGTGGCGCGTTATTATGAGCAGATGGCGCCCTATATGCTGCCTTATCTCAGCCGCCGGGTATTAAGCATTGTGCGCTGCCCGAAGGGCGTCACGCAAGCCTGCTTCTTTAAAAAGCACCCCGGGCCCGGCAGCAAAGGGGTTTTCACCGTTTCGGTGCCCAACAGCGAGGGGGAGGCGGAGGAGTATTTTTATATCGAGGATGTCTCCGGACTGATTTCCGAGGCTCAGATGGGCACGCTGGAGTTTCATATCTGGGGAAGCCGCGTCGACCAGCTGGAAAAGCCGGATATGATGGTTTTTGACCTGGACCCGGACGAGGGGATGGATTTGGCCACCGTCCGCCAGGGGGTTCGGGATATGCGATCCATTCTGGCCGAGCTGTCGCTGGACTCCTTTCTCAAAACCAGCGGTGGCAAGGGATACCATGTGGTTGTGCCCCTGAAGCCCTCGGTTTCCTGGGATGCCTTTCATGATTTTGCTAAGGGGGTGGCCGAAGTGATGGAAAAGAAATGGCCCGACCGATATACCAGCAATGTGCGGAAATCGGAAAGAACCAATAAAATTTTTATCGACTGGATTCGCAACGCCCGGGGCGCTACCAGCGTGGCCCCCTACTCTCTGAGGGCACGAAAGGGAGCCAAGGTCTCCATGCCCATTGGGTGGGAGGAACTGGACCATGTGGCGCCCGACGGAATCGGCATGAAGGAGGCCTTGATGAGAGCCGGTGGCAGCGACCCCTGGAAAGGCTTTTTTCAAGTGGATCAGCAGCTGCGATGAATTTCAGGTATCCTCCACCCGGCTCGCGCATATAATCTGCAATGTGTAAAATGTGTAGTATGTGCGTTGAATGGAGGAGAGGCCGATGGCAGAGAAAGCAGCGTCAAAAAAAGGCATCTTTGCCCTGAACATCATCCTGTGGGGAGCATTATGGGGGATTTTTGAAGCCACCCTGGGATATCTGCTGCACAGCATTTCCTTTGGCTACAGCTGGTTGGTCTGGTATCCTGCCGCCTGTTTTTTTATGGCCAATGCCTATCGCAAAACGGGACGGGTATCCTCTATCGTTTTTGTGGGACTGCTGAGCGCGGGGGTGAAGCTGTTCAATCTCCTGCTTCCCGGCAGAATCGACAGGGTCTTGAATCCGGCGGTTTCTATTGTGTTCGAGGCCCTCTCCATGGCGGCGGTTCTTTTGGCGGCCCGTCGGATTGTTGAACAGGGAAAAAGCCCTCTGGTGAAAGCCGGGATTGCGCTGGCCATGAACACAGGCTGGCGGCTGATGTATCTTCTGTATCTGCTTTTCCTGGTGCCGGATTGGATGCGGGAGATATCGGTGCTCAGCAGCGCTGAAAAATTCCTCTCGTTTTTTGTCACGCAAAACCTGGTGACCGGTATGCTGGTTTTTATCGGCTATCTACTGAAATCACGGCTCTTTAAACCCCTGGAAGGCCTGGAACACCGGATTGCCAAACGATTCGGCGCGCTGCCAAAAAGGCCGGTGGTGTTTTTACAGGCCGGTGCCGCGGCAATAGCATTGGGAACCGATATTGCGCTGCAGTTGGCACTAAAGTAATGTTGACGGTTAGCCTTTTGCGTATATTGAGGTAGATTATTTATACAAATAAAAATCCTGCCCAATAGTGAACCGAACCAGTAAAAACGGACAATAGACAAAGAGCCCCCTGATGTAGGAAAATAGAACTACATCAGGGGGTATTTGTATGAGCAAGAGGAAATGGACAAACATCCGAGCGCTCGAAGGACTAATTATTGAGATGCGAAAATCAGGAAAGACGAGGCAGGAGATAGCAGACGCTCTGGGATTGGAGAAGGAGCAGATT